>WTJX01000388.1 GCA_011524675.1 Cytophagales bacterium | reverse complement strand
ATATCATATTTATGTATCAAAAAAATATATACTAATTCATTGATTTTCAATATTTTAATATACTTTTTCTATTGTATTTAATTTAAGTTTGCTTTATTTCTATTCACACCTATGTATGTAAATACTTTCTAACTGTTACTAAATACCTTCTCCCCTCCTACTCCTTTTCTGTAATCAAATCCACCAAACTACAGTTGAGTGCCTTAGCTACTTTTTCTAACATGCCTATGGTGATATTGTATTTGGCATTTTCTATATAGCCCATATAGGTTCTATTGATCTTAGCTTCAAAAGCTAACTGCTCTTGCGAAAGATTTTTCTCCTTTCTTATTCTCACAATGTTTTTAGCAATTATTTGCATGGTATCTTTCTCTTCCATAAAGTCTATCGTTGGTTTGACAAATCTTTATGAATACCGTATATTTATCCACCTAATATATTAGGAGTTTTTAATTATATGTTATGAACACCTTCCAACTTCCCGAAAACGTCTTATTTGAGCTAAGTGAATTGATCCATAAAGCTTCGCCTATGGGATATCATAAGAGCCTAAAAGAAGTATTAATGAGCTATCTCAAAAGTTCTCCTATCCAAACAGATTCTTATGAGTTTCAATATCAAATGTCGGATTTTCATGCTTTGCTTTCTTTCTTTGAGAAAGTGGATAAGATTGAAGTGGATAATAAAAAAGAGTAGTACAATGAATACTTATCTCTAAATTGTCAAAGTATTAAACATCTGTCTGTGAGTTATTCTAGAGAAGAAAATTACATCAAAGCATTTGGTAAAAATCTAGCTAAAATCAGAAAAGAGAAAGCCTTAACACAAGAGGAATTAGCTTTTAAAGTTGGGGTAGAATATTCTCAAATTAGTAGGATTGAGAGAGGGATAATCAATACAAGCATATCCAATGTGTATAAAATTGCAAGTACATTAGATATTCATCCAAAAGACCTTATGGATTTTGATTTTGAAAATTTACCCTCCTCAACGAGAAGCTAATGTTTATACAATTAATGTATCAAGATACTTTGAGCAGCACTTTTATTTTCTTCATTAGAAATGATAAGGTAGTACATCCCTTTTTCTACTTTTGAAAGTTCCAGTTGAGCACTCTCGCCACTTTGAGAATTCAATGCTTGCTTAGGAATCACTGTTCTTAATTTACTATCAACAAGCGTCCATTCGTATGTATCGTTAGTAGGTAGTTTAATATTGATGATACCGTCTGAGCTTGGATTAGGGTACGCACTAAATGTTATAGATGATGTAGATAAATTATTACCAAATACAGAAGCTAAAGGATCTACCATTTCTAGTTCAGTTTGAATTAATTTATTTGCTGCAAAAGGATGATCTATCATTAGTGTAACAAAGTTTGTATGGATGAAAGCATCATCTCCTGCTTCATAAGTGATTTCTATCGTAGCACTTTCACCTACGTCTAGAGTAGTGGCACTAGTATTAATACTTTGTATGTAAGGGTTACTTGGATAGATGAGGAAAGCACTGTTGTTTACTAACAAAGCTTTGTCTATTTCCATTTGCTTACTATCATTTCCGATACCAAAGTTTAGAATGTCCTCATTTTCTAATATAAAGCCATATTGATATTTGATAAAACCACTTTTGTTTAGAATGATTTGGAAAGAGTAGCCTTCATCAAAAAAGAAATCCCTCAATAGATCTTTATACTCTACCACCAACTGGTCTTCTATCACAGCGTAAGAAATGCTAGTGCGCTCAGATATAGCACTCGTTATTTGTCCTAAAGGAGCAAGATAAGTGGACATATCATTGTTGTTGTCATTATTTAAGTATAAGTTTCCACGGCTACTTATCAACATCTCACTATAAGTGTTTCCATAGAGTGAAAACTCAAAAGGCAAATCTATTTTGAATGTTTCTTCTTGAAGAGTGTAAAATAAGGTAAAGTTATCTTTGATGTCTATTTTATTTTCTTCAATATCTATCCATTCAAACTGTACAAGGTCTTCATTTGCATTACTTATCCATTCATATTCACTTCCATCATAAGTATAATCTAGGTAAAAGCTAAAAGGTACTTGTCCAGTATTGCTGATGTTTAGCTCTTCTGTTTTGGTATCACCGACATCTAAGGTTACAGATAATTCATTTTTGTCTAGTGTAAAGCTAGGAGTTTGAAGGTTCATAGCAATGGTATTGGAAATAGTAGATATGTTTCCGTATTGGTTGATAGATTTGATAGCAAAATAGTAAGTAGTTTCGGTGATTATATCCGTTACGCTAAAAGACTCTTGATTTCCTGCTGACTTGGGTGTAATGCTTTGCTCAATTTCAGAAGCATCATAAAAGTTTTCTTCGGTGATTGGCTCAGTAGAAAACCTTATGTCGTATTCATCTGCACTACCTTGACTATCATATTCGCCAGTAGCAGTCCATGAAAGTTCTATTCCCTCATTAAAGAGAGTTCCTACCAAATCGTTTATTGGGTCAGAAATTTTCTCATCATTGATTAAACACTTATAGGCATTTAGTCTTCCTGCACCAAGTTTGCCTTCGTATCCGCTATTATATTGATCTATCGAATCTACATTTTTTAACAGTTTCTTTTTTAGCTGCTCATTAGTAAATCCATCACCTCCATATTTAGATACAATCAACGCAGCCACTCCCGATACTTGCGGTGCTGCCATAGACGTTCCACTAGTGAACCCATATCTATTGTTTATGAGTGTACTGACTATTCCACCTCGTGTTCCAAAATTATTATCACCCCCTGGAGCAGAAATATCTACCCAATCACCAAAGTTCGAATAATTGGCTTTTTGGTCGCTAGGGCCAGTACCTGCTACAGCAATAGTGGGTGCATAGCTAGCAGGAAAGGTGTATGCGCCTGAATTTTCATTACCAGCTCCAAAAACCACAACTCCACCTTTCATAGGTCCCGTTTGGTTGCCATTTTCATCAATTCCAGCATTTTCAATAAAATAATTTATGGCATCCATGACAGACCGTACTACAGCGCTTCCCCCCCAACTGTTTTGAGAGATTACAGCTCCATTGTCTGCGCTATATACCATAGCATCAGCAAAGTTTGATATACCTCCAGCATCTGAGAAAACTTGACATGCCATAATTCTTACTCCTTTTTGGACTCCATTGCCACCAGCAACACTGCTAATACCTCTACCGTTGTTGTTGACAGCCCCTACAATTCCTGCTACATGTGTTCCGTGTTCTGAGGGAACGATAGAAGAATTAGTTACAAAATTATAACCATGAATATCGTCTATGTAACCATTATTGTCATCATCGACACCTTCTATCCCGTTTAGTTCAGCTTCATTTACCCACATGGCATCTGCCAAATCTATGTGATCTACATCAATACCTCCATCCAGTACAGCTACAATCACATCTTCACTACCTGTTTCTTCTTGCCAAGCTTCCAATAAACTGATATCTGCTCCTTCTAGCGCACCATCTACTTGAGCAGTGTTATGAAAAGCCCATTGATAGCTAAAGAAAGAGTCATTCATAGGGATAATCTCTCCATCGTCCATTAGTTTTTTTTCATAGATCAGTTCTACTTCAGAAAAATGAGGGTTTCTTTTGTATTCTTCTATGAGTGCAGGGGTTACCTCTTCCTCCAAAGTAATCTCATACCAAAGGTCTAAGCCATATTTTTCATGTCTCTTTTGAAAATTAGTTTTGGAGCAATGAAAAGTGTGTTTTAGTTGTGCAATGTGATGTAAGTTGTCAAGTGAATCCACCGAGCGAATGCCCGTTTCTTTTTGGTAAGAAGGCTTAGTTTTGAATGTATTGTCTGCCTTTTGTAAGATAGCCCGATCCTTGGGTACAAATTTTACTCTTATCTTATGTTTGTCAAAATCCATAGATTGAGACTTGACGATAAAACAAATAAATAGGAATATTAACGTTAGACTATTTTTAAATGTATTGTCCATTAGCTGTATTGTTATAAATGTGAATAAAAGCTGTTGATAGATGATGATTAGTCTAAAAAATCTTAAGTGAAAAAAATTAGACTATAGACCAAATGTAAACAATATAACTAAAATAATAATTTTAGACAAGTAAAGAATAGTTGTTTTAGACGTACTGCTTGCTAGTTACTTTAGTTTTTTATCATATGCAATTTTCACGTTTTTTAGAGTATTTGGCATTAGTAAGTTCATAGTCGATAGTCTATAAGTTTTTTTATCAACTCAACACTCATAATCTATACCCCATTATTAATTTTTCATTAGACATTAAAATATGCCACTTTCGTGGAATGAATTCACGCTGTTTATTTATTGTATTCCTATGATGCTGAAGTGTCGTTTACTATCCTAGATTGCTTGCCATTAAGCTTTTATATCCTGTTTTATAAAAAGTGAAAAATCTTTATATTTGACTAATGTACGAAATAGGTAAATATCTCAACCCCTTTACGGACTTTGGTTTCAAGAAACTGTTTGGTAATGAGTTTAATAAGGACTTACTTATAGATTTTCTCAATGAGGTGCTAACCAATAAAGAAAAAATTAAAGACCTTACATATCAAAACCCAGAACATCTTCCCAAAATAAAAGAGAATAGAAAATCAATAGTTGATTTATATTGTGAAAATGATAGAGGAGAGAAGTTCATCATAGAGCTTCAAAACATAGGACATCATTTTTTCAAAGATAGAAGCGTTTATTATGCTACTTTTCCGATACAAGAACAAGCACTCAAAGGGAAGAAATGGGACTATCACTTAAAGGCAATATATACCGTTTGTATTTTAAACTTTAGTTTTGAAGATGAAGAAAATGCCAAAAGATATTATAGAGAGATAAAACTCATGGATACTCATACCAAGAGTGTCTTTTATGATAAACTTACATTCTATTATCTAGAAGTACCATGCTTTGATAAGACGGAAGCTGAATTGGAAACGAATTTTGATAAATGGATGTTTGTTTTAAAGAATCTGCATAAACTCCAAGAGATTCCGAAAAAGCTACAGACCAAGCTTTTCAAGAAATTATTCAAAGAGGCAGAGATAGCAAATTTAAATTCTAGTCAAATGAAATTATACGAAGAAAACTTAAAGGTTCAATGGGATGAATACAGCATCCTCAAATCTCAAAAAGAAGATGGCAGAAAAGAAGGAATAAAAGAGGGAATATTAACAATAGCTAAAGAACTAAAAAAAAATGGAGTTGCTTTAGATCTGATTATCAAATCTACAGGTCTGACCAAAGAAGAAGTAGAGAATCTTTAAGAGAGCAAAAACAAATTATCATATTCAGAAGCTAAAAGAATCTAGCCTATTATTCTAGATTAATGCACTATGTTCGTAATGATCCATGCTGTTTTTTGCAACTGTTCTTGATAAAGTCGTACATGCTATTTGAATAATGAGCAATGTACTTTTGGTATTGCGTTGTGAGCTTTAGATTTTAACGGTCAATATTTTTTTAATCTTTAAACTTTCACACATAACACATAATTTATCACTAGATTTTGTATCTTCTAGAAACCATCAAAAAACCCCTCCTCCCTTCCCTATTGATGATTATTCATAGTTCCACGTGGAAAACTCTATTTTCCTTGTCAGATTAAAGAGATGGATTTTTTTAACTTTCCTTTATATATTTTATTCTGCTCCATCTAAGACCTGACAGGTTTTTAAAACTGACTAACTACTACAATGCGTAAAAATTTGGTGAACCATTCAATATGTAGTATCAATAGTGTTGAGCGTTCTCCGCCCTTGTAGATTCCCCAGTAAATGAGTTGAAAATCGGACAGAATAAAATTACTGTTTGAACGAAGAGAGTTTAATTTTATTCCCGATTTTTGACTCATTTACTGGATAAGGAATCTACACAGGCTTGATTTTTGGTTACTTTTCATCTAAG
>WTJX01000318.1 GCA_011524675.1 Cytophagales bacterium | reverse complement strand
TCAGACCTCTGAGTTTTGATGATTTCACAGGGCAAGATCAAGTATTAGAAAATCTAAAAATCTTTGTTCATGCGGCAAAGAAAAGAAATGAACCCTTAGATCATGTCTTGCTTCATGGCCCTCCAGGCTTAGGAAAGACTACACTTGCCAATATCCTTGCCAATGAGTTAGAGGCAAATATCAAAATCACCTCAGGACCAGTATTGGACAAACCTAGTGATTTGGCAGGATTGCTAACCAATTTAGAAACTTTTGATGTTCTATTCATTGATGAGATACATCGTCTCAACCCCATCGTAGAGGAGTACCTTTATGCTGCTATGGAGGATTATCAGATAGACATCATGCTTGACTCAGGCCCCAGTGCAAGAAGCATACAACTGTCGCTCAATCCCTTTACACTTATAGGTGCTACCACTCGTGCAGGTTTGCTCACCTCACCACTGAGGGCACGTTTTGGTATTAATGCACGCTTACAATATTATGACGCTGAGTTGTTAAGTAAGATAGTAGCTCGTTCGTGTAAGTTATTAGAAACGCCTATTCATGACAATGCTGCCATGGAAATCGCACGAAGAAGTAGAGGGACTCCTCGTATAGCGAATAATCTACTCAGAAGAACAAGAGATTTTGCCCAAGTAAAAGGTGATGGTACGATCACGCTAGCCATCGCGAAGATGGCACTAGATGCACTGAATGTAGATCAGAATGGTTTGGATGAAATGGACAACCGTATATTACAAACCATCATAGAAAAGTTCAAAGGAGGACCTGTAGGAATATCTACCATCGCCACGGCATGTGGTGAGGAAGGCGAAACCATAGAAGAAGTGTATGAGCCTTTCCTTATCAAAGAAGGATATATCAAGAGAACATCCAGAGGAAGAGAAGCTACAGAGCTAGCGTATAAGCACCTAAAAATAGTACCACCAGCAAGGTCAGGAACTTTATTTGATTAAAAAAAGCCAATGTCTTCAATGGAGTTATACAAGCGTTCACAACTTCTAAAAAAAGAAGCCGCAAGTTTAGGTTTTGACTTTTGTGGCATTTCTAAAGCCGATTTTTTAGAAGAAGAAGCTCCAAGGCTAGAGCATTGGCTCAATCAACAAATGCACGGGCAGATGTCTTATATGGCAAACCATTTTGACAAAAGGCTCGACCCTCGTAAGCTGGTAGAAGGAGCGCAATCGGTTGTATCATTGATGTACAATTACTATCCAAAGCAAGAACTCAACGAAAATCAACACTATAAACTTTCAAAATACGCCTACGGCAAAGATTATCATAAAGTCATAAGAAAAAAACTCAAACAGTTACTTAAAAACTTGAATGAGCAAATAGGCGAAATTCATGGTAGGGCTTTTGTAGATTCTGCACCAGTACTAGAAAAAGCATGGGCTCAAAAAAGTGGACTTGGGTGGGTAGGTAAAAATACAAACCTTATTTCTAAAGGGCATGGTAGCTTTTTCTTTTTGGCAGAGCTGATTATCGATATTCCTTTAGAGCCAGACGCTCCTACCAAAGATTATTGTGGTACTTGTACAAAATGTATAGACGCATGCCCTACAGATGCTATTACAAGACCCTATGTAGTAGATGGCAGTAAATGCATTTCTTATTTTACCATAGAGCTAAAAGAAGCCATCCCCCAAGAGGTCAAAGGAAAGTTTGAAAATTGGATGTTTGGGTGTGATATATGTCAAGATGTATGCCCTTGGAACCGTTTTTCTAGCCCTACACATGAATCTGCCTTTTCTCAGAAAGAAGCATTAAATCATATGACCAAAGGTGATTGGGAAGAAATAACAGAGGAACTGTTTGATACTTTGTTTGAATCCTCAGCTGTCAAGCGTACAAAGCTCAAAGGGCTAAAAAGAAATATTAGCTTCTTGAAAGAGAAATAAAAAAACCTTCAAAATGTCTCTTGAAGGTTATATGATTAATTTGAAATCTTTTGTTTTTAATAAATTATTAAGCTAAAACACGAGATTGCTTGAAGCAATGATCTAAAATCTCTCTATATCTTTCCCCGTAGTTTTCATAGCACCATATACGAAGTTCTGCAATTTCTTTTGGTACAAGCCATCTAACTGCTTTTACCAACTCTTTTTCGAACAACTTATGATCAAAACTAACTTTTGAAAGTATCTTTTTTTTGAATTCTAACATAATATGTGAGGATTAATAAGCTGATTATAATGATTCTAAATTAGCAAATAATAGTCTTTTATCCAAATAAAACATATAATATATAAGTTTTTGTAGATTAATTTCTCCAAAGCAAAGAAAATGAGTAATAAAAGGGTTCTTTTTAGGGGATGTATGACTCAAAGAAAGACTCATTATGGAATGTAATAAAACAGCTTTATCGTTATCTTTGTAAACAATTTATATTCAATACGAGAATCAATGGATAATAGTTACGGAAAATTTTTTAGAATTACGACTTTTGGTGAATCACATGGAAGAGGCATAGGAGTTGTCATAGATGGTTGTCCTGCAGGCTTAGCGCTAGATACGGACTTTATCCAACAAGAGTTGACGAGAAGAAAACCCGGACAATCCAAAATAGTAACACAGCGAAAAGAAAACGATGAGTTTGAGATTCTTTCGGGAGAGTTTGAAGGTAAGACCACAGGTACACCGCTCACCTTCATGATTTGGAATCAAGACCAAAAAAGTAAGGACTATTCTCATATTGCCAACAAATTTAGACCTTCGCACGCTGACTATACCTATACAGAAAAATATGGTGTCAGAGATTATAGAGGTGGCGGAAGAAGCTCTGCAAGAGAAACCGCTGCTAGAGTTGCTGCTGGAGCTGTAGCAAAATTGTTTTTAAAAACCCTCGGCATAGAAGTACTATCCTATGTCTCACAAGTAGGAGACTTAAAACTCAGTAAAAACTATACAGAGCTAGACCTTAGCAAAATAGAAGACAATATCTTACGCTGCCCAGATGAGGATATGGCACCTCAGATGATAGAAAAAATAGACGAAACAAGAAAAAACAGAGACACCATCGGTGGTGTGGTTACAGGAGTAATCAAAGGTTGTCCCGTAGGCCTAGGAGAACCTGTCTTTGATAAGCTACATGCAGAACTAGGCAAAGCAATGCTGAGTATCAATGCCGTCAAAGGATTTGAATATGGCAGTGGCTTTGAAGGGGTAAAGATGAAAGGTTCAGAACATAATGATGCTTTCTATACTGAAGGTGGTACCATAAAAACCAAAACAAATTATTCTGGAGGCATACAAGGCGGTATATCCAATGGGCAAGATATCTATTTCAATGTAGCCTTTAAGCCAGTAGCGACCATCATGATAGATCAAGAAAGTGTTGACGACCAAGGAGAAGCTACCATAGTATCAGGTAAAGGACGACACGACCCTTGTGTAGTCCCTAGAGCCGTACCCATTGTAGATGCCATGTCTGCCTTAGTAATTGCTGATTTCTTTCTTAGAAATCAAGGAAGAAAACTGTAGAAATCTAAACGATTATATATGCCCTAGCTTATGCAGGCTAGAAATAACAAATTACAAAAATAAAAATCCAAATAAAGCATTTTTGTAATTTGTTCCCCCTTGTCAAAAAACAACAGAACATTTTTGATAGACTGCTAACTCTACTTTAAGAACTTAGGGCGTTTCCCTTCGGGGCGGGCTTCTCACAGGCATACACGCAGACTGGCACTTCGTTAGAAACACACTAAGGTGTGTTTCCTTTCCACTCAGTCCTGCTGTATCTTTTTTGCCCTTTGAGGGGCAAAAAAGGAGGGAGTTACGTTAAGAACTGACCTAATAAAGGTCAGTTTAGTAACTAGCCAGACTGCGGGGGGAGCACATGGCTTCTATCCCTAACGCATAAAAATCCGAGTTTAGTTTTAACTTCGTAAAGTAGAATTAGTGTCTGTCCGAATTCTCAGACCTAAAACATTAAAATATAAATATTTTCACATAAGTAGGCAGACAAAAATAATTGTGTTTTAAAAAATGAGTGTTTTTAGTTCAGATCAAGGTAGAAAGCAAAGCTTTAGCAAGCTAAAGCGCGTATTTCTAACGATGAGATGAACTAAAACAGCCGTTTTTTATCATAAGTATTTTTGGATGACTACTTATTGGTTTTAGACATAAAAAAACAGTTCTGTCTATATTCCGATGATATGAAGACCTCATTTCGTCGCTCATGCACTTAATTGGAACTATTCTATATTTTTAAATAAAACAATATTAGCATGAGATACAGATCAATACTTATAAGCCTTTTTATCTTCCCTTATCTTGTTGTAGCTCAACAGCGTGTAACATTTGATGTTGACAAATTAAGAAGAGGAAATATAGAAAAAGGTTTTGCATCACTCAATACTTGTTGGCTAGTCGATTCTGACATTCACTACACAAAAAAAGTCTCTAACGCAGTACGTTTTTCAGAGATGAGATTAAAGTCATTGCGTTTTCCCTATGGCCATATGGCAGATAATTATTTATGGGATACTCCTCCTTTTGGCAGTAGTCCTTTACAACCCAAGGTAGGCACTACTGCCAGACCACCTTATTGGCAGTGGGGTGTCAACAAAGAAGATGGCAGTTTTAAAAAAGCCATGGACTTTGATGAGTTTATGGATATATGCCAAAAAAGAAGAATAGAACCACTCGTGGTCGTCAATGTATTTTCGTATAAGTACAAAAACGGTCCTAGCTATGAAGAGCTGAAACAGACTGCGGTTGAGTGGGTTAGGTATGCTAAGAAAAAAAACTACAAAGTGGCTTATTGGGAAATAGGAAATGAGATAGATCATCATCAAGATGAACTATCAAAAAAAGAGTACATGGCACTATATCGTGATTTTGTTGAAGCAATGAAAGCGATAGACCCTACAATCAAATGCGGCCCTGGTATTTTAGGTACCCACCATTACTTGTATAGCATACTAAAGGAAATGCCACAGCTAGTGGACTTCACTACTGCACACCAATACTTATTTAGACCTCCCTTCAAAAAGTATGAGGATTGGGTAGCACATGATGGAAGCAACCTAAATAGCAATATTAAAAAGTTACAAATTGTTGTCAATACTTCTACAAAACCAGACTTGCCCATACTCATTACCGAAACAAATGTTTTTGGAAACTGGGACGATAACAAACTAGAACTTTACAAAGGCTTATCATTGTTTGATTTATTATTATCTCAACAAGAGTATGATGATGTATCATACTCCTATCTTTGGGGATCCCACTCCCCATACAACCGAAAAGTAGGAGCAGAAGACATCGCTTGTACCTTTACTAATGACGTACAAAACAACTTCACTATCACTGGTGAGATCATGAAAATACTGAATAAAACGACTCAGCAAAAACTCATGATTCCGAATCAAAAGGTAAATAATAACATATATAGTTATGGTACTTATACCCCTAAAACACGAAATGCAAGCATGTATTTCATCAATAAGTCTTTAAATACGAGCAAGATAGAGGTACATATTGAAGGCTATACTCCTAATAAAAAGTTTGAAAGCTGGGTTTTCACGGGTAGTTCTCCACATGATCCAAAGCCTACATTGTCTCAATACTCCAAGCTTACCGTTTCAAAAAGTGGTTTTAAAGCTTCTCTGCCTCCTTATTCATTAGTAATCGTGAAGCTATCCTCAAAGAGCACAAAAAAGTTCAAGTAATAAAGGAGGAAAAACTATCAAATAGATAGCATTGCAAGTCCCCCGTTTTTTCCAAAAACAAAAAGGCAAAATGACGAAATCACAAATAGCAAAATACAAAAAGTAAAAGTTTGTTATTTGTGATTTATTTTTTGGTACTTTCTAAATTCAGTGAAACACACTGATTATAAGAAAGTTACAAAAAAACGTCATAGGTAAAGCATTGCTATCTATTTATATTAATGGTAGAACAACTCTTAG
>WTJX01000720.1:1762-5947 GCA_011524675.1 Cytophagales bacterium | reverse complement strand
GGAAAATAAATGAAACGAAAGCTCCTTTTATTTCGGATGGTTTTATTTGTGTAAGCTTGGTAAAAAGATTAGTTGTGTTGTTTTTTTTCATGGATATATTAATGTATAAAGGTTGTTTGTATGAAGGTCTGGAATTGAAATAGTGGCTTTACCAAGCTAATTTATTTCCATCATAATACCAGAATTGACCAGACATCTTAGGTGTAAGGGAGTCTATAAAAGGGATCATTTTGGAAATACTTTCATGAGGTTCAAGTTTTCCTCTGTCACTACCCATGTCTGTTTTATTATGACCAGGAGCAAGTGATATGACAATAAATCCTTGCTTTGATAAATAATGATTCATCGTTACGGTAACCATATTCAATCCTGCTTTGCTCACACTGTAGCCAATAGCACCGTGTGATTTTCTACTAAGCATGCTTGAGCGTGTAGAGATATTGATGATTCTGCGTGTGTCAGATAGTTTTAGATTTGGAAGAAGCGCTTGAGTAATAAAAAGAGGTCCTAAGGTATTTACATTGATGCAGCTTGTCATTTCTTTACGTGTTACACTACTAATGCCTGCCATTTTTCCTTCTCCTATGCCTACAGGTCCAAAATATCCAGCATTGTTAATCAAAATGTCGATTTTTTTTCCTTTCAATGTTTTTACAAGAGCGTTGATGTCTTCTTCACTTGTAACGTCAAGTTTTAAAACTTCTGCACCAGTAGCTTTTAGGTCAGTGGCACTTTCAGGTTTTCGTGCAGTTCCGTATACCTTATAGCCAGCTTTTACATATTGTTTCGCAAACTCTAACCCTAGACCACGGTTAGCACCCGTAATTAATACGGTTTCCCCTTTGTTAATGGCATGTGCAGTACCAAAGAGTGAAAAGCTTAAAATAGCGAATAGGAAAAGATAATATGAGCTATTGAATTTTGTGTAGAATGATTTCATAATGAATAATTGTATATCAATAATGTGATTGTTTTTTATCGAATAAGGCTTTAGAACTAATTTATAGGTGTTGGGTTATATGTTTTAAGATATTAGTATATAAATAATAGATGTTTTTTATGTGTGTTAAATACGTTATTGGTAAAGCTAATTTTCTTTTTGTGTTTTACCAAGTTTTTTTATGTTTTTTCCGTGTTGAAAAAAGTGTCGTAGGGAATGGTAGCTCCACCGCTTGGGGAGTATGATTATCATCGCTCAATAAGTTGTTTTCTTACTTTTGTTTCCTGTCTAATTAACAAGATGTATTTGGTGGGATTGTTTTATATTTTGAATAAAAACCGTGCAGTCATGATTCTCTTTGGCAGTAGCTCTGATACCTTTGGAGTTAACTACTGTATGTCCTTCTGAAAATAGTTTTGTAACATGGAAGTGTTCATTTATAATCAAACCTTCAGCCATTTGTGGAGCAGCAACGCTAGGAATGAGTACGGTTTTTTCGGTAGGCTTATCACATGCTACAAAAGAAAGAGCTAAAAGTAGAATGTAGATGTTTTTGAAATGTGTTCAAGTGTTCGTGTATTTAAGTTGATCTCTGTCTCTAGTATTCAGGTCGTTATAGTGTTTTTTATCATTGCCTTATGAGCTAAACCTAATAACTTCCAACTTTTAACGTTCGACCTTTCACCAAAATTTACTGTAATATTGTGTCTTTTATTTCTTCTCTGCTAATTTCTTTTCTAATAAAGCTATTTTATCTTGCAATAATTCAATGGTGTTTTCGTATAGCGTTTCTATTTTTTTGTCAATCACATATTGATGCACCGTACCTTGGTTAAATCCCATCGCGTGGTCTTGTATATGATGATAGTTTAATGTCATACCCTCGTTAAAGCCTTCAATTTGTGCTGGACTAACGTCTAATACTTCGGCTATTTGCCTGAGCAAGTCAGGTGTTATATTCGCTTCTAACTGCTCATAACGACGGTAAGAATTTATGGAAATGCCCAATTGCTTCGCCATGTATTCCTGTTCAATATTTTTTATTTCTCTTACCTTTTTTATTTTGATGCCTGTTGTGTTCATATACGTTATAAGTTATAGGTTTTACGTTTTAAGTCTTCGGTATGCACTATGTGGCATGCGGTCTGCGTTGTTATCATTATGGCTTTGTGAGTGAATTTACTAACCTTCCATCTTTGATTTTTCACATAGTTGTTGTGTTATAGTAAAGCAAAAACTAAATTACTGTTGAATAGAAGCCTTTGCAAAACCATCTTTTGCACTTATTCAGCGTTATACAAAAAAATAAAACCCTCATTTACAATCAGTAAACTGCGGGTTTAAATTTTTGAAAGCCTTGACTAAGCACAAAACCTTAGTTATGCAAAGCCTTCTATTAGACACCTTAACTTACTTTTTTCTCTAATACTCTCAGTAATGCCAAATCCTTATTCCATTGCTGTAATTTCCGTTTGTAGTTCTTTTGGTTTTTTGTCAATACCAATGTGTGAGGTGAGCTTTTAGTTAATGTTTCCATATTAACGTCTATTCCTGCATTTCTAACGGTATCCATCATAGTCATACGGTAGTTTTTGTTCTTTTTATATTCAAACCGTTCTTCCGTGGCAGACTCTAAAAAGTCGCTGAGTATATCCCATACCCAATGTTTACTTCTAGGATAGCTTCTTGTCCAATCTTTTGGTGGTTGTGGTTTTTCTTTGCTTATATCAGCTAAGTAGCTTATATAAAACATTAAGAGCTTCTTTGTTAGCTCATATTCCATAAGAGAACATTCATCAAAAACAGGTGCTAGTACGTTATGTACTAATGTACGACTAGGCTTTTCGCTATAAAAAGTAAAAATACGGTCTTTCCAATCTTTATCCTGTTCCTCACTAAGCAATAAGATATGTTTTGTGATTTCAGAAATAAGTTCAGCATCAGATTTTTGTGTATTGTTTTTTGGATTGCCATTTTTGAAAAATAAAGCCAAGTAGTTTGGGATATGTTGTGTCTCAGCTTTTAGTGGAGCTATTCTTTTACCCTTTTCTAACAATGCCACGAAGTGCAAAAAAGTACTTAGGTTAGCCTCTTTGAGTACTTTTTGGATGATGCCATGAATATTTATTTCTTCAAATTGTTCGGCTAAACGAAGCCAATCTTCAATAGAAATATGGAGGAAACAAGCGCTAAGCAGTACTTCACAAGCATCTAACATGAGACAATTATTCAAGTAAATAAGTCCCTTAGCGATCACATCACAATTTGGGAAATTGTAATAATATGATACTTCAGAGTGGTGATCTTTGAGGCTTGTGAGCATTTTTCCTACCGTCTCATCATCCTTTTGTTCTAAATAGTAGGATAGCCAACTTAGTTTTATATCTAATGTTTGGGAAGACAATAAATCAAAATGATGCGTTTTTGACCATAGCATGATAGCGCCATAATGATACCAATACTCCATGCTCATGCCTGCATTACCCGTATATCCTTCTTCGTATTCTTCTATCGGGTTACCATTAATCTGTAGTTTATTGATGAAATTACTGTTAGAGACATCCAATTCTCCCATACTAGGTAGCTTATCTTCTCCCCAATGTTTCACTTGGCTATACTCCTCATATATTTCACCCATTTCACCTTTTTCGTTACTGTTTCCATAGTTTCTATAGCGGTCAAAATCATAACCTCCTTCCAATTCCCCCATTTGATAATGCGTAAGTAAGCATAGCTTGGCATGATAAGGGCTACCTTCAGCTGCTTCTAGTAAACTAACAGCCCTTAGCCTATCATTTCCTTTTAGCTCATTCAAAGAAAAGTTAGTAGGAGTATATTGATGATCGAGCAAAAGTAATTGCGGTGCGCTAAGATTTTCTTCTTTGCTCATCGTATGCGCTAGTATGGTAGAGAGTTTTTTTACATAATGTTTAGCAGCTTTAGGTTGTGTGATCGTTTTCTTTTTGTTACTCACAAGGTTATATGCCAAACATACCCTATAGCCACTCGTTACGGGGGATATTTCGTGTTCACAATCACCATAGAAGCTTACAAAAGGCATTTCATAAGTAGGATGGTCATGAAAGTTGACGCTTTTTTCTGTTCCATCGAAACGCAAGCTTAGTTCACCTCCTGTATGTGCAGAGGGTAAGCCAATGATGAGCGTCCCAAACATGCCATCTTCTTTTTCCGAATCTTTATGAGCTTTAAAGAATCCTCCCTCTTCATAGATCAGTAGCTTATAA
>WTJX01000720.1:0-1752 GCA_011524675.1 Cytophagales bacterium | reverse complement strand
AGCTTATAAAGGTGTGCTTCTACTTCCTTATCTTCTATCCCTAAGTCTTTTTTGGTCTTATTGATTATTTTTGATAAAGAGGCTTCCCACGCAGGGTTCAGAAAGCTAAGTTCAGAAGCATCAACTTCCCACGTGTTACGAACAGAAGTATCTGTAATCGTTTGGCTACCCTTACCAAATGGTGCTTGTGTAGCAAGTGCTATAAGGGCTTTTAGCTGCTCGCTGATAATTGGCATGCTTAGTTCTCCAAAACCCACCACCGATAAGCCTGGTGTTACAAAAGGAATACAGTCCGAACTCATAAATGCACCATTTCCTTTGATCTCTTCAATCGTTTCTACTAACAAAGATTCTTTTAAATTCATGAGTTTATAAAGTGTTTAAGTGTTCATGTATTCTTGTGTTCAAGTTAAAAAAGCTTTGCGCTATGCTTAGTTTTAATCGTTGCCTGGTGATCTAAATTTCTTTGATTTCCTGCGCACGCCATTACTTCGCTTAAAATATACAAGCTGAAATCAGAATGTCTGTTTTATAAAACAGCTTGAAATCTTTAAACTACTAGGTTAAAATACTGGACACAATACATAACAAACTAATTTATTTTATCTCTTTTTTACACAAGATGTTTTTATTTCTCATAGACATAGCTCCCTGTCTGTATTTCTAACGCTTCCTTTCTCTTTAATCCTTAATCTTTAATCTTTGCCAACCTTCCACTTTCAACCTTTAACTTTTTTACGCAATATTACATACAACATTTCTTATACTTTTTCCCACTACCACAGGGGCAAGGATCATTCCTGCCTACCGTTTCTTCTTTGACGATAGGGTCTTGCTTTATCTTAACTTCAGGAGCTATAAGCTTGTCCAACAAAGAATGCTCTTTTTCTTGCTCTTTATGTTTTTTTGCTCCTTGGTGTATATATTCTGCAAGTGGTCCGATGGCAGCTAACTCCTCCTTCAAATGTTTTATATGATAACTAAAAGCTTTGTCTAGCAAACTAAAGCTTTTCTTGAATATTTTCTCTTCTTCTCTAAACTCATCTTCAGAAATGCTATTAGGTCTTTGCCAACTATGAACAAAATTTCCTTTCCATAACTCATCAGTGAATGCAGTAATGATTTCTCCTTTCAGACTGAATATGGTGCTACTAAACTCTTCAAAAGTTTCTTGGGTGATGTATTTCATTTCATACAAGAAGTCATACACATACACACCACCCCATACTATGGATACCATTTCTTCTATATTGTATGAAAAAAGATCACTTTTAAGGCTATAAATGAAGCTTTTGAACAGCTTTGGTGGCATGTCCAGAAAAGTGGCTATGCTTTCTAAGTTAACCTCTACCTCATCCCTATTATTTATATAAATTTCTCTTATCCATATAGAGATGTATTTGTCCCATAGCATACCAGCAATACAAAAGCTAAAGCCTTTTTCTTTTTGCATATATTGCAAGAAGTATGCTTTCAAAACAACGGTAAAGCCAAAATCATTATCAAGGAGTACTTTGTATAGTTCCTCCGTGCTCATTACCTTGTTGAACATCCCCAACTCTATATGCTTTGCCCAGTCGGAGCATATTTCTTCATCATAAGTGCCTATTTTTTTGAAATAAGCATGGTCAAATGACTGTTTTTGATAACATTCTTCTAACTTTATAAGCCTTTGCCATTGATAACAGTCGTAGCTAGAAGTATCGTTTTTCTCTAGTGCTAGCTTTTCAAGAGATTTGAACTGCCCTTGGT
>WTJX01000274.1 GCA_011524675.1 Cytophagales bacterium | reverse complement strand
TTGATAGTGATTAGTGGTTAATGATTAGTGGTTAGTGTTGAGTTATGAGGCATGGATTTTTCATAGTGATTAATGATTAGTGGTTAGTGATTAATTGAGGTATGAGTAAAAGGTTGAAATACCAAAAAACAAATAACAAAAGTCAAACAAAAAAGCTAAGTACTAAAAACTTATAGACTATTGACCATCGACTATGGACTAGTTCTAAAAACGTAAAACGTAGAGCGTTAATAAAGAAATGAATGCGGTTTTAAACGATTAGAGATTAACGATTAATATTATAATACTTTGTACTTTGTACTTTATACTTTGTACTAATTAACGACTTAACACTCACATTAGGACGTACCTTCACACAGCTTTGCAAACTCTCTGAGTATTTCGGTGCTTTTTTCTTTTGCTTCTATCATTCCCATATGGGCTACTTGCTCTAGTATATGTACTACGTTCTTCTGAGGAATGTAGCACTGCGCCTCACTCTGAGCTAAGGGAACAGCTAAATCTTCCTTACCTATGACATATAACACAGGGTAGCTAGCACTCTTCAATACATATGTGCGGTCGGGACGCTTTTTCATGGCTTCTGTAGCCTTCAAAATAGTATCTACTGGCGTTTGTTGTACTATTTCTTGGGCGTCGGCTATTTCTTGTGTCAAAGAGTCTCTGTTTTGTCTGCTAAATAGCGGCTGTACAAAGGATTTTGCAAACAAATCTACACCGTTGCGTTTGATGAAATCTAAGGTCTTATCTCTATTTTGTTTTTTTTCTTCCGAATCGGCAAAGGCGGTAGAGTGAAACATGCCTAGCCCTTTTAATCTTTGGGGATACTTTTCGGCAAAAGCTAGGGCTACATAGCCTCCCAAGGAGTGCCCTATTAGGATGTACTCTGCTACCCCCATTTTTTCTAAGCTGTGATGTACTTGTTCGGCAAGATACTCTATGCTGTATTCGTCCTCATTAGGATCTATTTTACTATCTCCAAAACCTGTGAGGTCAAAAGAAATGAGTTTGAAGTCGTGCTGCAAGGCATTCATCTGATGACTCCATAGGTATCTGTTTTCACAAAAGCCGTGTAACAATACAATGGGAAAGCCTGAACCAATTTTAGAGTAATGAAGCATAATAATTAGTTTTTGTGAGTCTCTTGTTTTTCACAAAAAGGGTAATGAGTAGGTAAACAAAAAAACTTATTGATACCAACTCTTGTACAAAGCGTAGTTGTCTGCTGATTCTTGAGTGATTTTGATGGCTTGGTCTGGTGTGAGTTTTTTCACCTCTTTGGCAGGTGTACCAGCGTAGATAGTATAAGGAGGAACAATAGTTTTTTCTAACACTACTGCTCCTGCGGCTATGATAGCACCTTTGCCCACGATGGCATGATCCATAACGATAGCTCCCATGCCTACAAGTACATTGTCTTCTATGGTACAACCATGCAAGATGGCTTTATGCCCTACGGATACATGCTTTCCGATAGTGGTGGCAGCTTTTTGATATGAGCAATGGATGACTGCACCATCTTGTATGTTTACATTCTCGCCTATCTGTATTTTGTTTACATCACCTCTGATCACGGCTTGAAACCAAACAGAGCAGTTTTCACCAATACTCACATCACCTATGATGCTGGCATTCTCAGCAACATAGGTGCTTTTGGGAATCAGAGGCGTTTTCCCTCTAACAGTTAGGACTAAAGACATTGAGAAAGTAACGTTTCATCAATAGATACATTATGCATGATCTCCTCTACAAGAATATAATCTTGGGGAGTGTAGCACTTTGCAGAAAGTAATATCTCTACGGGCGATTCTTTAGAACTAAAATGTGCTACATAATCATGTTCTTTGCCATGAACATCATAGTAAACAGTTTTGTGGTAACCATTGGTACACTCTAGGTCTTCCATTACTTTTATATTCTCTACGTAGCGATGAAGGTAGTTTTGATCAAATACTTCTTCGCTGAGTCCTTTTTGTTTTACCAATTCATAGTTCAACTTGAAGCCTTCAAATATCAAGGCTCCTTCCTCTGATTCTTCGATGGGTTTGCCATGGCTTACCACCTCATTGTGGCGGTAGTTCACTTCTCTTATAAATCCTTGTTTTGGGAATTTTAAATCTAAAAAAGACATTTTATCTTTTACCCACTGGTAGTGCTTTAATCTTTGCTCACATGAGACCATCATGATAGAAAAAATGGTCAATAGTAGTAATTTTCGTAACATATGTTCAGTAATTATGAGATCACACCTTGTTTTGTGCTAGAAAAGTATGATAAAAAAAATTCAATTCAATCTTGTAAAAGTACAAAGAAAAAACTTTTGTTCAAATAAAGTTTTTTCTCATTGAAGTTGATACGACAAATTCTGACCTAAGGATTCATTCTTTTATTCAGTTTTAGATGAAAAATCAAATGGATAAACTAATTTTAGGCAAATGATTATGTAAATGGCTAGAAGCCTCTATACCGAATATCAAAAAACTCAAGTCAAATATGGCGTTAACACCAACAGAGAAGGAAATGATGACCACAAATACATACATGATTAAAACATATACAACATACTGAATTACTACAAAGGCTTTACAAAACCATCTTTTGCACTTACTTCAGCGTTATACAACATTTTAAAATTCTCATTTACAATCAGTAAACTGCGGGTTTAAAATTTCAAAAACCTTGACTAAGCACAAAACCTTAGTTGTGCAAAGCCTTCTATACATTAGTCTAGCGACTAGATACTAACTACTAGATACTTTTAACACATAAAAACGAACATGTTAACAGTGAAAGGTTGAACGTTAAAGGTAAAGGTTGGGAAAAGACATGCTTAAGTAGTCGTCTCAAAATACGTAAAACATAAAACCTATAACGTAAAACTTATAACTCAAAACATACAATAAACACATGAACAAATTATTTCTTTTAGACGCATTTGCTCTTATCTATAGAGCACACTTTGCTTTTAGTAAAAACCCTAGAATCAACTCAAAGGGTTTTAATACAGGCTGTATTTTGGGTTTTACCAATACGCTCTTGGACATTTTGAAAAACGAAAAGCCTACACATATTGCCGTAGTGTTTGACACTCCAGAGCCTACCTTTAGACATATAGAATATACTGAGTATAAGGCCAATAGAGACGAGCAACCCGAAGACATCACCCTATCTATTCCTATCATCAAGGACTTGCTTCGCGCTTTTGAGGTAAGCATTTTGGAAAAACCTGGTTTTGAGGCTGATGATGTCATAGGGACTATAGCACTAGAAATAGGAAAAGACAAAGACTTTGAAGTATTTATGATGACTCCCGACAAGGACTATGGGCAGTTGGTAAGAGAGAATGTATTTTTGTACAAGCCTAACTTTATGGGCAAAGGGGTAGATATTCTTGGCCCTGAGCAAATATGCGAAAAGTGGGGTATAGATACCGTAGCACAGGTCATTGATATGCTCGGCTTGCAAGGTGATGCGGTAGATAATATACCTGGTGTACCTGGGGTAGGACCAAAGACAGCATCAAAAATGCTCAAACAATATGGTTCTATCGAAAGCCTGCTAGAAAACACTGCGGACTTGAAAGGAAAGATGAAAGAAAAGGTAGAGGCTAACAAAGAGCAGGCCTTACTATCTAAACGATTGGCGACCATCAAAACAGATGTTCCTATAGAAGTGAATGTGGATGCATTACTCAAGAAAGAATGGAATCAAGAAAAGATAGAAAGCATTTTTGATGAAATGGAGTTTAGAACGCTCAAAAAGCGTTTGTTTGGTGCAAAAGATGAGGAAAAGGGAAAAGCAAAAAAAGACAAATCTCAAATAGACTTATTTGCTACTAGTGAGGAAGAGCCAACAGTAGAGAGTACTAACAAAAAAACCATTGATGATGTACCACACAACTATACGCTAGTACAAAGTACAGAAGAAATAAATCAACTGGCGCAAAAATTAGCCGCACAAGAAGAGTTTTGCTTCGATACAGAAACCACAGATATCAATGCGATAGAAGCGCAGCTGGTAGGCTTATCATTTTCTTACCAAAAAGGAGAAGCATATTACGTACCTGTGCCATTAGAGAAAACACAAACGCTAGTCATACTAGAGGCTTTTAAAGCAGTGTTTGAAAATGATGCCATCGGAAAGGTAGGGCAAAATTTAAAATACGACCTTATTGTACTCAAAAACTATGGCATCGAAGTCAAAGGTCAGCTATTTGACACTATGCTAGCGCACTACCTTATACAACCCGACATGCGCCATGGCATGGATATCCTTGCCGAAAACTACTTAGACTATAAACCGATAGCCATAGAAACGCTCATTGGTAAAAAAGGAAAAAATCAAGGTAACATGAAAGATGTTGCCGTAGAAAAAGTAGTGGACTATGCCTCTGAAGATGCAGATATTACCTTACAGTTAAAGCAAAAATTATCTCCAGAGATTGAAAAGCTTGAACTAGAAAAACTACTTCATGAGGTGGAAATACCTTTGATGCACGTACTGTCTGATGTAGAAAGAAACGGTGTAAAGGTAGATACTGAGATACTAGGGCAGATGTCCAAGGACTTGGAAGAAGGCAGCAAAGCCTTAGAAGAGCAAATTTATACTCTGGCAGGTTCTAGTTTTAATATTGCTTCTCCTAAGCAGTTGGGAGAAATCCTTTTTGAACATATGAAGCTTGACCCTAAAGCAAAAAAAACAAAAACAGGACAGTATGCTACAGGTGAAGAGGTATTGACGAAGTTGGCAAAAGATCATGAGATCATAGACCATATCCTCAACTTTAGAGAGTACAATAAGCTCAAGTCCACCTATGTAGATGCGCTACCCAAAATGATAAGTCCAACAGATGGAAGGATACATACTTCTTTTAGACAAGCGGTAGCGGCTACGGGACGTTTAAGCTCTGACAAACCCAACTTACAAAATATCCCTATCAGAACAGAGAAAGGAAGGGCTATCAGAAAAGCATTTGTAGGGACTAATGATGACTATGCCATTCTTGCAGCGGATTATTCTCAGATAGAGCTACGCATCATGGCGGCTTTTAGTAAAGATGAAGAAATGATCCATGCCTTTCAAGAAGGAAGAGACATACACGCTACTACGGCTAGTAAAGTGTATCATGTGCCTTTGGAAGAGGTAAGTACCGAACAGCGAAGACATGCCAAGTCTGTAAACTTTGGAATCATCTATGGCACTACGGCTTTTGGCTTATCTCAGAATTTAGGTATTTCAAGAAAAGAAGCAAGCCAAATCATAGAAGCCTACTTTGAGGAGTTTCCAAATATCAAAAAGTATATGGATGAGCAAGTAAACCTTGCTAAAGATCAAGGCTATGTAAGTACTATCTTGGGAAGAAGAAGGTATCTAAAAGATATCAACTCTAGAAACTTTACCATGAGGGCACATGCCGAAAGAAATGCTGTAAATGCTCCTATACAAGGTAGCGCTGCTGATATGATAAAAGTAGCCATGATAAATATTCATGATTGGATGAAAAAAGAACAGCTAAAATCTAAAATGATTATTCAGGTGCATGACGAATTGGTATTTGATGCACACAAAAGCGAATTGAAACTATTACAAGAAAAAATCCCTGCCTTTATGCGAGATGCTATCGCATTAGAAGTACCTATGGAGATAGGACTAGGCGAAGGTGAGAACTGGCTAGTAGCGCATTAGAAGAGAGTCCAAAGGAATAAAAAAACCTCATTTACAGTATGTAAATGAGGTTTTAAAGTTTTTTAAAGCCTTGAAAAAGTAATAGCTTAGTTATAAATGGCTTCTTTACTAAATTTTTTAGTTAATAAATAATAGAACATTGCTCTATATTTATATTTGTTAGATGAACCAAACGTTTCTATCACTTCAGCAATCGCACTATCAAGTGCTTCACTGTCGTCAAGACCTAGTTTTTTAATTAAAAAATTCTTCTTTACTGTAT
>WTJX01000403.1 GCA_011524675.1 Cytophagales bacterium | reverse complement strand
GTATCAGGATAAAACAAATAGGTTTCGAACAATAATACCTGCAAAAAACGCCTTACTTCATAATATTCATCTTTTCCAGATAGCTTACCCTCTATTTCATAACAGCTTTTTAGTAATTCGTTTTCTGGAGCAGTCTCCCATTCTTCTTCGAAAACTTCCATAACCTTTTGTGCTATGGCTAGTACTTCTGTACTCTTTGGCTCTATGGTATCATCATCAAAGTAAGCAGCAACAAAATACCAAATCAGAAACCTAACATCTGCTAGGTTAATCTCTTGTTCATAATAACCTTCACCTACTTCATAGATAGGTAATATTTTGTCATATTTCTCTTTGTGCAAACGAACAAATGTGTTCCATATATTACTACCAGATACTAAATCCTCAAAATAAGAGGTTAAAAAACAAGCTAACTCTTTGGTATGGTTTAATCCTAAGTCTAGATAATCAAAAGAAGGCATAGTAGTAAGGCTTGCCAACACTTTATTGCATAACCCAAGATAATACATATCTGTAGGAGCATGTTTGCTGTACGGCTTGAACACAAGCCAATCTTTGATGAAAATTTTATCCTTTATTTTAAACCCTTTCATATTTTATATTAATAATGTTATTTTTTTAGTGGCTAGTATTAAGTACTAAGTCGTGAGTACCAAGTTTGTTCAACACTAATCACTGTCACCCATTCATTTTTCATTAAGTTAACCCCACTTTCGTGGAATAAAATCCTGTCGTTTACGTCTTTACATCTGTAAACCCTAAGGTCTTATGTTTAAGTAGCAGTCCAATCGTAAATTAAATCACATAGGAATTTTGAATTTGAGTGTAACCTCGCCTGTTTCTTTATTAACATCTATTTTTTGATCCGACGCATTTACTTCGTTACCCGTAGCCATTTGATACAAGCCTGCAAAAAATCCCATTCCTTGACTCAACACCTGTTCCAACTTTTCGGTTTGTGTATTTGCTTGTGCTTTTTGTTCTTGTGCTTCTTGCGCTGTGCTAGTGTTTTCGCCCTCAATGGTAGCCTCAATATCAGAAGTCTCTTCTATCTCCTCCTCTTGTTTTGCTTGCTCTTTACCAAAAGAGTCTATCATTTCTTCTAGCTCTTGTAAGAACTGCGAACGCCCTTTTTCTGAAAAGTCAACAACATCTGTTTCATTGCCATCATTGAGCACACCATCAAACAAGTTTTGCTTGACCATCAAGCCCGATGCGATTCTCATTTCGATAGAGCCTTCGGTTAAAAAGTTTAGCACAGTCAGTTTATTATTTTTCTGCCCCAAACGGTCTATTCTACCAATGCGCTGATTTTTTTTCGCTGGATTCCAAGGCAACTCAAAATTGATAAGCGTATCTGCTACCTGTAAGTTCAAGCCAGAACCTCCTGCTTCGGTCGATAAGAAAACTTTACAGTTGCTATCTTCTTCAAACTTCTTGATGAGTTCCCCCCTCTTTTTGACAGGTACTTTTCCAGAAAGCGTAGTAAACTCAATATCATGCTTTCTTAATAGCTGCTCTATCAAGGCTAATGATTTGAGCCACTCAGAAAAAATAATGATTTTCTTATCCGCGTTTTTCAGATCTAGCTTCTCTATCAAGATATGCTCTAATTCTAGTAATTTAGGTGATTCATTTGTTTCCTCATCTACCAAATAGGTAGAGTCACACACCATACGCATCATGGTAAGCATTTGGTTTAGGCGTGTCATATCTGCTGGCGTAATGAATTTTTTATTCAAAATGCGCGTAACCGCTTGGGCACAGCTTGCATGATATTCTGCCTGATGGTCGCCCATTTTTACCGTAATATTTTGCTGACTGATATTAGGTAACTGGTCTATTACTTTTCTTTTTTCTCTACGCAATAAGACTTCTCTCAGCTTCTCCTTTAACGGTTTTAGATTGTAATAGCCATTGATTTTATTGATTTTCTCTTGGTCAAAAAAGCAATGTTGCTGCGAAAACTCCCACAAAGGACCTAAAAACGCTGGTTCTACGACTTGCATGATAGAGTATAAATCTACCAGTTTGTTTTCGATAGGTGTACCTGTAAGTACCAAGATGTGCTTTTTTTGCAATCGTTGAATAGCTCCTGCTGTTTTTGTCTCAAAATTTTTGATGCGCTGAGCTTCGTCCAGTATCAACAAATCTAAGTCTGCCTGATTGATGACTACAGCATCTCTCATTACCGCCTCGTAGTTGGTAATGAAAAAATAAGCCTCTGAGCTAAGGTAGGTTTCTTTTCTGTTTTCGGGGCTACCTTCTACGATAACCGCTTTTTCATTGGAAAACTTTTCTATCTCACTTTTCCATTGTGATTTGAGAGAAGCTGGACAAACAATCAAGGTCTTTTTAAAGCCAAAAATCTCTTTTTTAGCAATAGCAGCACTAATGGATTGTAAGGTTTTTCCTAAACCCATCTCATCGGCTAAGATGCAGCCTTCTTTGAATGTGATGAACTCTACACCTTCTTTTTGGTAGTCATAAAGCGTGGCATTGATTTTATCGTAATCTACTGAATGGTTCTGACTGACCCAACGCAATGAATCTTTACGATACAAAGTGTCTATCTTTTCGATCACTTCACCTCTGACCAAAATATCTTCTTGCGTAGATGCTTCATTGATAAAGCGTAGAAAATTGCGTTCGTTTTGTGCTTCTATGAAAGTACTCTGACCAAAATATTTTTTGATAAGCTCTTCTGACTCTATGGATGGAAATTTCCCTTCGTAATACCATGTTATACGGTAATCATTGAGTGGATCAAGATATACTTCTACAAAAGGATAGTCTTTTGATAAGCGACCAAATAGTTCTCTATTGCTTTTCAGTTGATGAAAAGCATACATGATATGTTTGGTAGTCCCCAGCTTATTGACTTTGGCATCGGGGCTATTGCTATAGCCTGTCTCATTTCTAAAATCACGCAAAAACACCTTATAGCTTTTCCCTTTTTGGTTGGTTAAGATATGATCGCCATAAATGGTATTCCCCCATTTGATCGTATATTCTTCTTTGAGTGCCCTTTCTTTTCGTTCTTTCAATACACGCTGTATCATCCCTTCGCGTGTATAGTATTTATGTTCAAAAAACTTTGTCTTCGGAAGCCTCAAAATGGATGCAAGCTTCAACAATGCAGCGTAGCTTTCATTGTCCCAGTCTTGTATTTTTTTATTGATATAAGGAGATACAGCATCAGCACCAACGGCTAGCGTAACTAGCGTATCCTCCATTTCTTCGTGTTCTGCCTCTATCATAAACTCAAACTGACTTTGAGATTGAGAAAGCACGATAACAGCTTCTTCATGAAATAAAGTTTCTCCTTGAGGAAAGGTGATGCCTTTTTCATGTAAACGATTGATGAAATCTGTAACCGTTTGTAATAAGATTTCATTAGGGCTAAGTACTGTTTCCATATTCTTGAGCTTTAAGAAAGTTAAGTTAAATATAGCGTTAGTTTTTTACTAGTGATGTGTATGCTTTGTTGAAAAGTTTTGAGGGTTTATATACAAACTGTAGTAGAAAAGGAACTGGTGTACATAAAATCACACGATTCAGCCTTTTACAAAAGCCTATATACGCAATGACGTGTTTTTGTAACTCGCTGATTACCAATGTATTTCATTGAGTTCAAAAATCATAGGGCTGTAGCGTTAAGAAAATAGGCCTTAATCTGTTTTTAGCTAAGAGCCAGCTAGTGGGAACTATTTCAGGGACGTACAATGGCTAGTTCTCTGCTAAAAGACAAAGAACTACTCAACCTGTTTAAATCGGTCGAACAGCTCTCCGATGAAGACAAGAATATGATTAAGACTTTTCTTGACGCACTTGTTACTAAAAGAAAAATTCAGTCTTTGGCTTAGACTATGAATAAGGTGTTACTTCTATTTCTTCAAATACACAACCTTTAATATTATTAGCTTCTAAAGCTGCTCTACATGCTCAATAATGGGCTAATAATAGATACTACCCTTTGTTTAATGCGGATTGAGAAAGGTATTTACCTGTATCGGCTCGGTCTGGGCGTATGCTTTGAGGCAAAGGAGGAGGAGAAAGGACAGGTGTATAATGTATTTCATTATTGTAAGATTGTAAGAACTTAGACAAAAACGTAAGACAAAAATCAAATAACAAATAGTAAATGATCAAAATCTAAAAATCAAACAGATAACGACTAGATTTTATTCCACGGAAGTGGCAAGAGAGAGGGTGGAAGCGTTAAGAAAATAGACCTTAGTTTATTTTGAGTAAAGGGCTAGTATGTGCGTAGCTTAATGATTGATTTCAAATTATGATCGTAAAAAAGCATAAGGGCGTAAAGGTGTGTTGCACTACGTAAAGATGCAAAAAGTATCAATAAATCGGCTAAAATAGCCTATGAGAGTATATTGTACTATCGAAGGTAGTATTTTGTACCCCTACGAGAGTGTTTAATTGGTAGTTTTGAAACATGCTCATATTTTTTATAACCAGTGATTAGCACTGGTTTATGTAGCATCTAATTTTTCAATTAAACCATCAAGTACATGAATAAATCACTTTTAAAAATTACGCTCATAGCACTGTTTTGCATATCCTCTATGAGGAACTTATCCGCAAAAAAACCAAACATACTTTTTATATACTCTGACGATCAAATGTTCCACAGTCTAGGAGCTTTGAAAGATTGTCCTATCAAGACACCGAACTTAGACCGTTTGCTTAAAAATGGCACACATTTTACACATGCCTACAATCAAGGGTCGTTTGCTGCTGCAGTATGTGTGGCAAGCAGAGCAATGATGAACACAGGAGGGTTTTTGTGGAAAGCTGCTACTTTCTCTAAAAAAGGAAATGCAAAAGATAAAAATACACCGCAATCGGCAACTCCTTATACTATACCTTTCAAAAAACCAGAAAAATATTGGGGGCAATATATGCACGAGGCTGGATATGAAACTTATATGGCTGGTAAATGGCATGTGGGTGAAGTTGGTGCGAAGAGTGTTTTTGACCACACACAACATGTAAGAGGAGGAATGCCTCGTCAATTAAAAACAAGGTATAAGCGTAGTTTTGATTCTAATACAAAAGATACTTGGTCACCTTATAACAAGGAGCTGGGTGGTTTTTGGGAAGGTGGTAAGCACTGGACAGAAGTTACGGCAGATGATGGCATTAGTTTTATAAACCAAGCGAAAGGGAGTTCAAAACCATTTTTTGTTTATCTAGGATTCAATGCACCTCATGACCCTAGACAGTCTCCAAAAAAATATGTAGATATGTACCCTGTTGAAGGTATCAAAATACCTGAAAGCTTTTTGCCAGAGTACCCTTACAATGAATATGCTGGCGCAGGTAGATCGCTGAGAGATGAAAAGTTAGCTCCTTTTCCTAGAACAGAGCATTCTATCAAAGTAAATAGACAAGAGTACTATGCTATCATTACGCACATGGACGAAAACATAGGGCGTATATTAGATGCCTTGGAAGCATCGGGCATGGCAGAAGACACTTATATTTTCTTTACTTCAGACCATGGTTTAGCTATTGGAGATCACGGCTTTGTAGGGAAACAAAATATGTATGAGAGCAGCATGCGTGTTCCACTACTAATGGTAGGACCAAATATCCCTAAAGGTAAAAAAGTTGATGAATTTGTTTACTTACAAGACATTATGGCTACTTCTCTAGAAATAGCAGAAGTAAAAAAACCTGAGCAGGTAGATTTTAATAGTCTACTACCATTGGCGTTGGGAAAAACAAAAAAGAGTGCTTATCCTACAGTATATGGTGCTTACTTTGGTACACAAAGAATGTACAGAACTAAAGAGTACAAACTCATTATCTATCCTACAGCCAATATGGTACGTCTCTATGACATGAAAAATGACCCTAAAGAATTAAAGGACTTGGCAGCTGATAAGAAAAAATATGGTACTTTAATGAAGAAGTTATTTGCTGAATATCAAATATT
>WTJX01000644.1 GCA_011524675.1 Cytophagales bacterium | reverse complement strand
AAAGTAAAAAACTACGGTATCATTGATCGTATATACTTTTGGGACTCTGTTTTTTAACATTTACCTTTGGGTTCATTTTAATTCATGAACTAAGGGTCAAACATGCTAAAGAAAGAAGAGCTCCAGCGGTACAATAGGCACATCATTCTTCCTGAATTTGGTTTGGAATGTCAAGAGAAACTCAAAAAAGCGGCTGTGCTTGTCATAGGTGCAGGAGGCTTGGGGTGTCCTATACTGTCTTATCTTTGCGCTGCTGGCGTAGGAAGAATAGGCATAGTAGATGGTGATACTGTAGAGGAGAGTAATTTGCAACGTCAAGTGTTGTTTTCTACCGAGGATGTAGGCAAGGCGAAGGTGGAGGTAGCCAAAGAAAAACTAACTAAGCAAAACCCTTTTGTTGTTTTTGAAACATATCATGAACGCTTGACCAATCTAAATGCGCTATCTATCGTAGCAAACTATGATATAGTGGTAGATGGTTCTGATAATTTCCCTACGAGATACCTTGTCAATGATGCATGTGTGATCCAAAACAAAATTCTGGTATTTGGTGCTATCTTTAAGTTTGACGGTCAGTTGTCTGTATTCAACTATCAGGGAGGACCTACCTATCGTTGTCTTTTCCCTGAACCGCCAGCAGCTGGGGAAGTCCCCAATTGTTCGGACATTGGTGTGTTGGGTGTCTTACCTGCCTTGGTGGGGAGTATGATGGCTAGTGAAACCATCAAAGTGATTACGGGAATAGGTGAAGTACTTTCAGGGAAGTTACTTGCCATAGACACTTTGACAATGCAGCAACAGCTGTTGCGCTTTCAAAAGCATGAGCCTAATGGTCTCATAGAGGAACTGACAGATTATCAAAGTTTTTGTGGCATCAAAGAGACTGTGGAGCTAAAGGAAAAAGAGATAAACCCTGCGGGCTTAGCACAAATGATGGGCAAAGAAGAAATACAACTGATAGATGTAAGAGAGCCTTATGAATATGAGATTTGCCACATTGGCGAAAGCAAATTGATTCCTTTGCAGCAGCTGCCATCGCGCATACAAGAAATAGACCCTAAGAAAAAAACAGTTGTGATCTGTCATCATGGCATTCGTAGTGCTTCTGCCATAAAGTACCTTGAGGTAGAGCACGCTTACTCAAACCTTATCAATCTCAGTGGTGGCATAGATGCATGGGCAAAGACTGTAGATACTGCAATGGAACGTTACTAGCAGAAGATGTTGTAAAGCCTTCTGCTAGTACTCGTGCAAACTTTTGCGAGACTACGATTTAGCTGCGATACCTCTTTTTAGCATCCAATAGTTAAACCCAATAAAAAAGGTGATATAAGCGGCACATACTGAAATATTAAAAAAGGATAGGTCTGACTCTGTAGGCAAACCCAAAAAGCTGTTTCCAGGATTTGGGATCATATTTTTTACCAGCTTCATAGGCAAAATTTTACTTACTGAGTCGGGTAAAAACGTAAATGATGCTATATTTTCTACCACCCACGAATAGAGTAGTAAAAAGATGAGGGCTATGCCTGACCTTCTGAAACAAAAACTAAGAAAATAGGCAAGGTTCATATATAAAAACATCGCTAAACAATAAGGGAGCAAGATAGGGATACCTTCAAACATGGATACTCCTTCTACGTTTTTTCCTAAAGCAAGTACCAGTATGATATTGAACAATGCACCTATACCTATAAGCAGCACAATAACTAATTGTTTGGCTAGTATGACTTCCCACTTGCTCATACCATCTATGATGTGTTGCTTCAATGTTTTGAAACGAAAATCATTGGTAACTACGATAATGAGAATAATGACCAATAAGGTATTGAACCATGTAGATAAAAAGGTAATGAAGTGCCATACGTTTGGATGGTTAAAAATAGAGAAACCTTCCATAGGTGTCCCTTCTAGGGGACCAGCACCTTGGGCAAAGTTAAAAATAGTATTGGAAAGCTTATTCATTCCTAGTGAAAGAGGAACCATTAACAACCCATATAAGCCCAGCAACACCCAAAAAATCTTACTGTAGAATATTTTATGAATTTCTATCTTAAGTAGTCGTAACATATTTTATTTGGTTATTTCTAAAAATTGTAATTCTAGGTTTTTCTTTCTGCTAGCAAGGTGTGAGAGTACTACGCCCTCCCCAAAGAGAAATTCGTTTAGTTCATGGTTTTTGATCATGCTAGGGAACTTGACGATGTATTTGTCTTGCTCTTTGGTTATCTGAGAAGACAGGCTATACTTTTTTAGGGCTTTGCTCAGGCGCTCCATATCGTTTGCCTTTAGCTCTAAGATGCAGTCATTGGTCAATATTTCATCTACTCTACCTTGTACTAGTAACTGTCCTCTTTTAATGATGGCTACGTGCGTACATATTTTTTCGATCTCATCTAATATATGACTAGCAATGATGATGGTTACTCCTTTTTTGGATATAGCCATGAGTAGGTTACGTATTTCTACTATCCCGTGTGGATCTAGTCCATTGGTAGGCTCATCGAGCAATAATACCTCTGGCTGTGCCAGTAGTGCAGAGGCGATAGCTAAACGCTGCTTCATCCCTAAGGAAAACGTATTGAAAGGTTTGTCTTTGTATTCTGTAAGTCTCACCGTCTCTAGTACATTGGCGATGTCTTGTGCGTCTGTACCTTTGATCTCTGCCACCATCTTTAAGTTTCGTTCGGCAGATAAGTAACCTATAAAATTAGGTGTTTCTATAATTGATCCTATTTTTTTTCTATTGGTATGTGAGGGAGCTTCTCCAAACCATTGGTAAGCCCCAGTATCTGCTGGAATGATATCGAGTAGCATACTCAAAGTAGTTGTCTTACCACTACCATTGGGACCTAATAAACCAAAGACTGACCCTTTTTCTACTTCTAAGGACAAGTCTTTGACCACATGTACTGCCCCGTATTTTTTGCTGAGGGATGTAGTCGTTAATACCTTTGACATTGTATCTTATTTTATTTGTAGCAATATAGGTTTTATTTCGATACTAAAAAATTCTTTTTGCCATTCTGTTTTGAGGAGATTGTAGTATAGTAGATAAGGAGCTAGTTTACATTAAAAATCGATTATTCGGGTTTTCACAAAAGCCTGCATTAAGTACAAGGTACAAAGTACGAAGTACAAAGAATGTTTTCTTTTAAGTTGTTTGAGTACTTAAAAGTCAATAGACTATCTTTTTTAAATGTTTTCTTTATCGTGGTACTTGGTACTTTATACTTCGTACTATTCAACAGACATTTTGATTTGAGTCTAGTATATCCTTAGCTTTGTATTTTAAAGAAACATACGTCTTATGTCATTCGACTATACTCAGATCGACCTCCCCGTCAAAGAAGTAATCCCTAGTGTACAAAGCAAGTTACAGTCTGCCAACACACTTATTATTCAAGCGCCACCTGGGGCAGGAAAAAGTACATTATTGCCTTTGGCACTAGTTGACGCGGCATGGTTGGAAGGGAAAAAAATCATCATGCTAGAACCTAGACGTTTGGCCGTAAAATCTGTAGCAGCACGCATGGCGCAACTATTGGGTGAAGAGGTAGGCAAGACGGTGGGTTACCGTATCCGATTTGAACGTAAAGTATCTGCTGAGACAAAGATAGAAGTGGTAACAGAAGGTATTCTTACGCGCATGATTCAAACAGACAATTCGCTAGAAGAAGTGGGCATGGTTATCTTTGATGAGTTTCATGAACGTAGCATACATGCCGATGTAGGCATGGCACTATGTCGAGAAACACAAGAGGTATTAAGGCAAGATTTGCGCATCTTGGTGATGTCTGCCACTTTGGACATGCCTCAATTGTCTGCCTTACTACAAGCCGAGGTTGTAGAAAGTAAGGGCAGGCAATATCCTGTATCTATTTTTTATGCAGGAGATAGCGACTTACAGCTTTTGCCCGACTTGATGGGACGCACTATCATACAAGCGAGCAAAAAACATGATGGGGATATACTTGCTTTTTTGCCTGGACAGCTAGAAATCAAAAAGTGTGAAGAAATCCTTAGGCAAAAGCTCAAAGGTGTACGCATTCATCCTTTGTATGGTCAGTTGCCCTACGCGAAACAACAACAAGCTATCTTGCCCGACAGAGAAGGAAGGCGAAAAGTGGTGTTGGCTACCTCTATTGCAGAAACTAGCTTGACCATTGAGGGCATTAAGATTGTAGTAGATTCTGGCTTTGGCAGGACACAGCGCTTTGATCCAAATGCGGGGCTGTCTCGCTTAGAAAGCATACAGATAGCCAAAGACTCAGCAGACCAAAGGGCAGGTAGAGCAGGACGACTGAGTGAAGGGGTGTGTTACCGTTTATGGAGCAGTGCTACACATAGTAGAATAAAAGAGCATCGTACCCCAGAAATAGAGGAAGCCGACTTAGCGTCTTTGACGCTTGATCTGGCGCACTGGGGTGTCATAGACCCTAATCAGTTGAGCTGGTTGAGTCCACCACCCAAAGGTAATATGGCACAAGCGTCTAAGGTGCTACACGATATTGATGCCTTAGAAAATGGAAAGATTACGGAGCATGGAAAGCAAATCCATCGCCTACCTTGCCACCCAAGGATAGGACATCTTTTGTTGATGGCGCAAGAAGAAGGACAGTTGGGGCTAGCGACAGATATTGCCGCCCTCTTAGAAGAAAGAGATCCTTTGCCCAAAGAGGCTGGGATTGATATCAATCTAAGAATAGAGGCATTGAGGCGCTTTAGAAGAAAAGAAGGTAGTTTGTCGGGTAAGCTAAAGAATATAGAAAAAGTAGCATCCTCCTACCGAGCGTTTTTTGATATCGCAGCAGACAATGGCGAAGTAGATGATTTTGAAACAGGTTTTTTGCTCGCACAAGCATACCCCGAGCGTATAGCATGCGCACGCCCTGGAAACAATGCTCAATTTCAGTTGGCAAATGGTAAACTGGCAAATGCTGGGCACAAAGACGACCTTGCCCATGAGCCTTGGTTGGCAGTCGCCAATCTGAATGCTAGAGAAGGTATGGGACGCATATTCCTTGCTTCAGCACTTAATCCCCAAGACCTTCAAAGCTTGGTCAAAGAGCAAGAGATCATCACTTGGGACACGCGACTAGGCGGCTTGATGGCATCGCGCGATTTGCGCATCGGGAATATTGTGCTGAAAAGCACTCCTCTCCCAGATCCAGACGAAAGCTATTTGGTCAACGCAATTTGCGACGCCATACGTAGAGAAGGCGAACGCTTGCTTTCCTTTGATGATGCTACTACTCAACTGCAACATAGAGTGAACAACCTTAGACGTTGGAATCCTGCCCAACAGTGGGAAGATTTTAGTACAGAGGCGTTATTGCTTACATGCCAAGAGTGGCTTACGCCTTATTTGTCAAACATAAAAACACCTCAGCAACTCAAAAAATTAAATTTAAAAGAAATATTGTTTCACCATTTGCCTTTGGAAAAACAAGCGATGCTTCATCGCCTTGCTCCCGAAAGTATAGAAGTGCCTAGTGGTTCTAACATCAAACTTCACTACGAGGCGAAAGGAATGCCCATCTTGGCGGTACGCCTCCAAGAACTTTTTGGTATGCTAGAGACCCCTACAATCAATGATACCAAGGTAAAAGTACTCATACACTTACTATCTCCTGGATTCAAAGCTGTACAAGTAACGTCTGACTTACAGAGTTTTTGGAAAGAGGCTTATTTTGAAGTGCGCAAAGAACTTAAAAGGAGATATCCAAAGCATGAATGGCCAGACGAGCCTCTCAAAGCGAAGGCAATCAGAGGTGTGAAGAGAAAGTAATATATTGGATCTGCTTTTGGTTGCTACAAAGCCTTCTATTAGCTGTTAGCTTTTTAGAAAGACTTTGCCACTAAAAGTGTTTTGTAAAAAAAAGCTAAAACACAACATCTAGTTTACCGAATAGATGCAAAACAAGCATTCATCCCAAAAAAACATTTAAACATAGTCAATTAGTCTAATATACGC
>WTJX01000658.1 GCA_011524675.1 Cytophagales bacterium | reverse complement strand
TTGATGCACGCCGTACGCTTCGCCATTCATGGGCACGATACGAGCAAGACAAATTATCCCTACCTAGGTAGTACACAACTGTTCGATTCCAACAAAGTGTTTGAAAAAGGCAGAAGGCACGGTTTTCAAGGAAGAATATACCACCACGCCATCATAGTAGAAAATAACATGTTAGTACATGAAGGGAGCGTCAAAGGATGGGCATTTATACCACAGGAAGGGAACACCATCTTTTCCACCCTGTCGGGCTATTGTTATCGTTGTTTCTCGCATGACGATGCCAAAGAAAAGATAGAAAAGATAACAGAAGAGAATTTGCTTTTTAGTAGCTAGTATCTAGTATTAGCGAGTCCATAGTTCATAGTCGATAGTCCATGTGTCCTTTCATCATATGAGTTAACAAGTTACCTGTCTAAAGTCTAAACCTTCAAGGTACAACCCAAAACTAATCACCAATCACTAATCACTAAAACACTCATAACCAATCACTCAAAACTAATCTCTAATCTTTAATTAGTTACAATTTTTATCCAAGTCCTTGGTCATATAGTTAGCGAAAAGCTTATAAAGCTTAATTTTATCTTCTGGTTCAATTTTATCATAAGCTTTTGTGCCTTGGAGTCCTATCCAAGAGAGCATGTCGTAGGGGGAAACGTCATTATCGGGTAAAAGTTGTGCGAATTGCTCCTTAAGAGACGGATTTTGTTGGTCTAGGGCTTCGATCATGGATGCTAAGCCAGCTCTGTTATGTACTGCCATATATTCTTGCTGCCACCTATCGCCATACTCTTCGATATAAGGTATGAAATTACTGTTGGGCATTTTTTCTTTTACTTTTTCTGCATCATAGAACGCTGAACTTTCTATTCCTGCGGCGAGCAATTCTTCAAATATTTTGGCGTGGTATAGCTCATATATAAAAGTCTTGATGAACTCTAAAGGCTTTCTTTTGATAAAGCTATTGTCAGACTTTTTGTATGTCGTCGCGCTCAAATGGATGATCGTTCTATTGTCGTTGACACCTACGCCTGTTGCTCCTCCAGCGAATTGGCTGTATCCGTTTTCGTCAGAATAAACAAGCTTTTCTTGTACATCAAACTCCAAATCATTGACTCTACTTGTATCATACAACAAAACTTTGAATGTTTCTTTGAATTGCTCGTTATTAAGTAAAGTTTCAAAAAGACAGTTCATGCCTTCTGTTAGTGGAGAGTTTACAATATTACTGATGTTAATTTTTTTCTCGTAAGTTATGTGGCTCTTTATGGTGAGTTCGCTTATGTATTCTTGCACCCTTACTAGTTGTACCAAGCCTAGCAGTAAGCATATGATGGTTATGTGTTTAAAAGTATCTAGTAGTTAGTATCTAGTCGTTAGACAGGAGTACTAACATATTGTTATTCAGTATGTTATATGTGTTTTAATAATGCGCTTGTCTGTCGATATTAACGCCACATTCGACATTTGACCTTTGACATTCGACATGCTCGTTTCATGTGTTTATATATGTTTTACGTTATAGATTCTACATTATACGTTTAATCATGCCCTTGTATGTTAGACACAACCTTCAACTTTTAACCTGCTAGTTTCATCTTTTTGATGTTAAAGTTTTTAGTGCCGTTGTAAAATATACAGTACACTTTACTGTGATAATAGAGGTGTAATTGTACTTTATAAGGCTTAGTTTGCAGTATAACGTGTGATATTATGATTTATTTTATTGAATATTGTTTGAATAAAAAAAATATTTGATGTGATTGTCTTTTTACGTCTATACGTCTCTATGTCTCTACGTCTCTACGTCTCTACGTCATTACGTCTATACGTCTTTAGGTCGCTACGCCTTTAGGTCGCTATGTCTGTATGTCTCTACGATTCCTATGTCTTTCTGCCTTTATGTTTTAAAAATTGTAAATAGTCAATCGTTCCATCGTAAATTGAAATCGTTGTACGTTGTACCTCATACTTCGTACTTTTTACCCATAACTCATCACCCATCACCCATCACTGAAAACCTCATTGGCATCATTCAAAAAGTTGTACAGATCACGCACACATTTGCCTATCATGATATGATAGTTTGCGCTAGGATCATAGTCTTGCGTGTGATAATCAAAATAGATACTCAGTAGGCTATGGCGTAAGTCCGAAGCAGTATGCTCTTTGAATAAATGACTTAGAGACACCAACAGTTGATCTTGGGTTTTTTCTGAAAATACTTTGCTTTCCATAAAGATAGTTGTTTAATTTATCGTTTACTTTTGCATAGTTAACAGACTTATGTACAAATTTTAAGACATTATACGAATACATTATTCGTATCAACTTTCGTTTTTATGGCAAGAATTGGGAAAAATATTCAAAAGATACGTCAGATAAAAAATATCTCACAAAGCTATATGGCAGCCAAGCTAGACATTTCGCAGGGGACATACAGCAAAATGGAAAATGAAGAGCTAGGCATAAGAGACGAACTTTTTGAGCAAATAGCCGAGCTCTTAGAAGTAGATAAAAAAGTCATTGAAAGATTTGATGAAAGTATCATATTGAATAACAATATAGAAAATGTCAACGACCAAGCACAAGCGGGAGGGATATATACTACAACGTATAACTACAATATAGACCCTGAAGTAGAGGAAGGATACAAAAAACAGATCAAACTACTAGAAGAGCAAAACGCCATACTTCAAAAGCAGTTAGACGAGATGAAGAAAAATGATAAATAAGGCTTCGTTTGAGGGGATTAGGTTTTTTGATTGTAGAGATGCCCGATTTGTGTGGTAAATGTGGCTGTATGTATTTATGTTGATTACAGAGATGCCCAAATTGGGCATCTCTGCCATTCCTATGTCTTTCCGTCTTTATGTTTTAAAAATCGTAAATAGTCAATCGTTCAATCGTCAATAGAAGTTGTTGTACTTCGTAGCTCATACCTTGTACTTTTCAGTAAAGGCAGAAACAAACAACTACCACAAACCGTATTATTAATTCTACATTATTCATTATTATTTTTTCTTCTTTTTAGTCGGAGTAGTACCTTTAAAATTATCGACAGCGGCTTTTTTATCCTCATAAGGTATTTTCTGCCAGTCAGCATTATTTACCACAACAGGAACAGTGGGATAGACGCTGCCTGTAGCTCTTTGCTCACTTCCTCTTTGTTGGTATTCCCCTAGTTTTTCTATTCCCTCTTTGGCAAGTTTAGTAAGTTTGCTTACAACCTCGGGATGCTCACTAGCTACATCTGTCTTTTCACCGATGTCAGTAGATAGGTCAAATAAAACGGGTTTTTTTAATTCTAAATAAGCCAAATTTCTTCTGTCCCAAAAAGGAAGCTGTTCCTTTTTGCGTGGAAGGTGCATTTTCCATTTTCCTAGTCTTACCGCTTGTAGGTTAGATCCATTGTAATAGTAGAAAGGTTCTTGTTCCGTTTTTCTTTGTATCTCTTGATTGTTCATATAAGGCACTAAGCTAGTACCGTCATAGATGCGATCTTTTGCCAAAGGCTCGCCTATCAGTTCACTCACAGTGGGGAATACGTCCATGGCATGTACCTCTACATCTGTTTTTCCAGTTCTTTTCAAATCCTTGGCGTAGATAATAAAGGGTACTCTATGCCCACCTTCCAGAGAGACATATTTAGTCCCACGTAATGGTAAAACATATTTATTCTCGGTAGCTCCATTATCCGAAGCAATGACGATGACCGTATTGTCTAGTATCTTATTTTTCTCTAAAGTCTTTATGATCTCTCCTATACTCCAATCCAATTCTTGGATGACATCTCCTCTTATACCACCATTGGAAGACCCCTTAAAGTTAATGCCTGGCTTGTAAGGACTATGCGGATAATTATGAGCATAATAGAGAAAGAAAGGAGTCTCTTTATATTCTTCTATATATTCTAAAGCTTTGCTTGTATATAGAGATGTAAGTTTTACTATAGGGGTTTTTTCATATACTACTTCTCTTTCATCGTAAAAAATAGGGTTGTGTCCCATATTTGAAGGAGCACCGTAGTAGTGATCAAATCCTTGGTTATAATAAGAAAATTTTTCTTCTGTGCCTAAGTGCCATTTGCCTATCATCAAAGTAGTATAGTCTTGCTTTTTGAACTGCTCTGCAAGCGTGATCTCGTTAGGATTTAATCCTAAAAACCAATGTTCTTCTCTGTTTTCATTGATACCCGAATATGAGCCACATCGTTGTGGGTATGCTCCTGTAAGAAAACATGCCCTAGAAGGTGTACAGATAGATGCACCTGTCATAAAGTTGGTAAACTGTAAGCCTTCTTTGGCTAATCTATCCATATTAGGTGTCTGTACACTCTTAGCACCATAACAAGACAGGTCGCTATAGCCCATGTCATCAAATAAGATAAATATAACATTGGGACGTTTAGCATTTACAGCTTTGCTTTCTATGTTTACACAAAGCGACAGTATAGATATTGAAAATAAGAGGATGTGTTTCATGATCTGTTTAAATGTTTATGTTTGAAATGTGTTCAAGTATATAAATTCAAAAAAAGTGGTTTACATTTTTTGGATTAATTGAAATGTTATGATATACGCTCGATTAAATGCAATAAGGTTAAAAAATACGTTTTCAGTAAGTATAAATAGGTACTTACTAGTAATAACATACTTTATTATTAAAGAAAAACAGGATTTAAAGTTCATGTTAGGGTGCGTAGCTGTGTACTCTCTCTGTAGTTGGGCTTATTAGAAGGAAGATGGTCTTACAACGCCTTCTATTGCTAAACAGAACTTTAGGAGGTCTGCCTTGACCTGAACTAAAATCACTCCTCTTTTTAACCACAATTATTTTTGTCTGCGAATATGGTTTAGTATATTTCTAACGAAGTGCCAGTCTGCTCCTATGCCTGTGAAAAGTCCAGTTTAGTAAGTAACCAGTTTCTGTGTGAGGACTGGTGGAAACGCTCTAACTTTGTAAAGTAGAATGAAAAAAGAGTTAAGCAATAAGCATAAATTATGAGGGTATTTATACGACTACTTATCTTAAAAAAGCTAAAGGTTATAATATTTTAGCCAATCATTACTTTAGAAAGAGCACATGGCAACGATAGTGATGCCTACTGCAGCACCTGTACAAAGTAATACCCATTCTTTCTTTTTGAGACCTAGGGTTATGGTGAAGATGCTTCCAAACATCATTACGATAATGAGTAGAAGTAACAAACCAATCATGATACCTATATTGATAACTAAGTTGGCAGGTAGTGCAGAGAAGTCTGCGATTACCTTTCTACCCAAAAGTACATCTTGTGCAAAGAAACTGCAAAGTACCCCACTTATACCTGCCAAAGGTTTTCTGTATTTTTCCTTATTCTTTCTTCTAGAGTTTGTATTTACAGAACCAGTAAAGAGGTTGAAACATGCTACTATAAACACAAATGAATACACCACAATTTTTACAATACTGGCATCGACATAAATAATTTCAAGAATAGTAAGACCTAATACAGCCAAATAGCTTACAAAAAACACAAAAAATACATTCATTGCTTTTGTCCAATCTTTCATAGAGTACAATGAAAAAAGGCTAAGCGTCAGAAGTAAAAAGATTAGTTGATCTAAGAAAAAAGAATATTCTAAGCCTTTGAAAAAGCTATTGGACAAGTTCATTTTATGTAGGGAAAATGGTTAACGCGCACAATATAGTGCTTTTGCATGGAAATGCGAAGCTTTAACAAGTTAGAAATTTTCAAATCTTTTAAAAATAGATGTAACAGCTAAGCATTTGATGAACTAGGTCTTAATTTTTATAAGCTTTTGGCTGTTAGTTATTAGCTGTTAGCTTAGTGATTTTTTTGATAAAAATGAATAGCATATCGTTTTGACTCATTTCTAAAAAAGCTAAAAGCTTATAAAAATTAAGATGTAGTTGACTGAATGCGAAATATGACATATTTTTTTGTGTGAAAGCACAAGAGAAAGTTAATATTGCGTAATAT
>WTJX01000195.1 GCA_011524675.1 Cytophagales bacterium | reverse complement strand
CCCGAAGGGAGACGCCCTAACTTCGTAAAGTAGTAATAATATACTGAATTTATTAAAAAGTATTTATCAATTCGACAAAATTAAGGAATAGACAATAAAATCACAAAAAAGATAATATATGCTTTTTTTCCTTTTCTATGGATATAAGTAGTCGTCCAAAAATACTTATGATAAAAAACGGCTATTTTACGTTAGAAATATGCGCTTTTGCATGCTAAAACTTTGCTTTCTACCTTTACCTGAACTAAAATCGCTCGTTTTTTAACCCGCAATTATTTTTGTCTGCCTACTTAGATTTTGTAATTTAGTGTTTTGTGAGTTTGGAAAATGCTTAATTGCAACAGAAAATGGAAATAGAAATCAGAGAAAAGTATCAAGAAGTTATAGGGCTAGAAGTCCATATTCAACTATTAACAAATACAAAAGCATATTCTGGTGATATGAATCAATATGGTTCTTTGCCCAACACCAATGTGAGTGTCATTACCTTAGCTCATCCTGGCACTCTACCACGCTCCAATAAAAAAGTATTGGATTTTGCTATCAAATTAGGACTTGCCTGCAACTGTGAGATCACTGAGTTTAATCATTATGATAGAAAGAACTATTTCTACCCAGATTTACCCAAAGGCTACCAGCTTACCCAAGATGCTACGCCTATATGTGTAGGTGGTTTCATCCCTATAGTTACTAAAAGTGGCTTGAAAAAGAACATTAAACTCACACGCATCCATATGGAAGAAGACGCTGGAAAGTCTATGCACTTAGATGGTGAAACAGAAACTAAAGTTGACCTTAATCGTGCTGGTGTGCCTTTACTAGAAATAGTTACTGAACCAGACATTCGTTCTTCTGAAGAAGCTTATGCTTTTGTAGCGGAAGTACGTAAGTTAGTACGCTACTTAGACATCTGTGATGGTAATATGGAAGAGGGATCTATGCGTTGTGATGCCAATATTTCTGTAATGTTAAAAGATGCTAAAGCTTATGGTACTAGAGCAGAAGTAAAAAATATGAACTCTGTAAGAAATGTACAAAGAGCCATAGAACATGAAATAGAAAGACAAATCAATAGAAAAGAAGCTGGAAATGAGGTCGTAGGCGAAACGCGCTTGTTTGATGCTGCGACGGGCACTACTAGAAGTATGCGTAACAAAGAGGCTCTGAATGATTATCGTTATTTCCCAGAACCTGATTTACAGCCTGTCATTGTAAATCAAGCATGGATAGAGCGCATAAAAAACGAAATGCCTGCCTTACCAAATCAATTGGTGAATAAGTTTATAAACGAATATAAACTCTCTGAATATGATGCTGCTGTACTTACTGATGACAAAGCTATTGCTCTATATTTTGAGGAATTATGCTCTTTGACAACACATTATAAGGCTGCTACCAATTGGCTCATGGGTCCCATCAAGTCTTACCTAAATGAACTTACATTGAGTATGAGTGATTTCCCTTTGAAGGCAAGTCAAATCGTAGAATTAATTGCATTAGTAAAAGAAGGTAAATTGAGCAATTCTGTTGCTAATCAAAAGGTTTTCCCTGCCTTACTCGACAACCCCAATAGCTCCGCACTAGCTCTTGCCGAACAGATGAACTTAATTCTTGATAGCGATGAAGGTGAAATTGAAAACTTAATCAATGAAGTACTAGCTGCTTTTCCATCAAAAGTAGAAGAGTATAAAAACGGAAAAAAGGGTTTACTCGGAATGTTTGTAGGTCAAGTAATGAAAAAGAGTGGCGGTAAAGCAGACCCTAAAGTAATCAATCAGCTTCTAGCAAAGAAGTTAGGTTAGCCAAAGAGTAGTAGAAGGCTTCGCATAACCATCTATTGAATAACAACAAATTAATTTTAAATCAAAAATGAATATCAGACAACATATATATACAGGTTTATTTCTGTTCCTTATCTCTTGTTCTTCTAAGGTAGAAAAAAAAGCAGAGCCTGCTGTAAAAATCCCTTCTCAATTAGCATTGAATAAAGATAAGAATGTAGGTTTAAACATAGGTGATTTCGCCCCAGAAATACAGCTACCTAATACAGAAGGTAAGCTTATTTCATTGAGTAGCCTCAGAGGGAAATATGTATTGATTGACTTTTGGGCAGCATGGTGTGGACCATGTAGAAATGAAAACCCATTTAATGTGAAACTATACAAAAAGTATAAAGATCAAGATTTTGAAATTTTTGGTGTCTCACTTGATAGAGATAAGAATGCCTGGAAAGCTGCCATCAAATATGACCGTCTCCCTTGGATACATGTATCTGACCTTAAGTGGTGGAAATCTGAGATAGTACAACTATATCAAATACAAGGTATTCCTAACACAGTGCTTCTTGACAAAGAAGGGAAAATTATTGCTAAAAACTTACGAAATGTAAACCTTGAAGCAAAACTAAGAGAAGTATTAGCTAACAATACAATCTAATAGAAGGTTCGTAAAACCATCTTTTGCACTTATTCAGCGTTATACAAAATTTTAGCTACGCAAAGTCTTCTAAATAAACGATAAATAGGAGGACAAAAATATTCACTATAAAAAAAGACTATTTTTGTCCTTCTACCTATACACTAAAAAAGTTGCTTTAGTGCATGCCACAATAGCTTTTTTAGATCTGGACTCACTGCAATAGTCCTCAGAAAATCTGCCCTTAGTATAGTTGCACTACCTGTCTGTTCTATTTTATATTTTTCTTTGAGGCTTAGATCACCAAAAACAATTACCCTTCCTTCTATGGTTTCTTCAAACTGCTCAGTAAGTACAACCTTTGAAAAGTCTAAGTTTACGGCGGTCAATATTTTGGACAATAAGATAGCCAACTCACTAGAAGGGTTATTCTTATACACTTCATTGGATATAATATAAACTTGTGCTTGCCCACTATTTTGTTCAGTATTTTTATCTTTTGGTGAAATAGAATAAACTTCTTCATCCAAAAAATTAATCAAAAAACCTGCATTATCACTCATAATACTCTATTTGTTTTTAATATAAGCGTATGTTCTGATGTTTCGCTTTAAACAATTATTGAATAACCAATTGTTTAAAGTCGATATTCACTTCATTGGGCGAAACCCTACCTGCCATCAATAAACGTAAGGTTCTCCTTGCTGCTGCATTGTTATATTCTTTTATCTCTTGTGCTGTCTCAGCCCTAAGCTGTGGCACACGTATAGGCTTTTGGGTTTCTTTGTTGAGCGCTACATAAGTAAAATAAGCCTCATGACTTTTAAACTTTTCATTATTGGGGATGTATTCTGAGTAAACATCTATGCGTACCTCCATAGAAGAGGTGAAAGCCCTTGTTATTTTTGCTTGAATGGTTACTACTGAACCTAGAGAAATGGGTTTTTTGAAAGATATATTATCAACAGAGGCTGTAACTACTGGGCAATTACTGTGCTTTTGAGCGACTATAGCTCCTGCGATATCCATATAATGCATGATCTTCCCTCCCATCAAATTTTTAAGTGGATTGGTATCATTGGGGAGTACCATCTCTGTCATGGTTGTCTCCGTTTGGGAAGGTGTCTTTGCTTCCATATAGCGAAAAGTAAGCTTTAAATTTAAAGTCCGAATTTACAAAAAGATAAGTAGGCGGACAAAAATATTATGACTACTTCAAATTTCTTACTGCTTACTCTTCTTTATATTTTTTGCCTATCAACTCTATCTCTTTTGAATATACAATTTGTCCTGTAGGGTAGTATGTTCTTAACTGAAAGCTATATTTCTGACTTGGATCTACAGCACTCTGAAAAGAAAAATCTTCTTTAATCAGCCCACTTACAGGCTTAAAAACTGGATTTTTTTGATCTTTACGATGTATGACATAGCCCTTTACATCTTTATTTTTGGGAGCTGACCACGTTATTAAGGCTATTTTGTTCTTTTTAATCAATGAAAGCTTTACACTTTTAGCCCCTTCTACTGGCTTTTTTGCAGGATCAAGTTCTCCATGCAATATTTGCGATGGAGTAGAAACATTTTCATCTCTATCTTTTGCTACCAAATAATAGTAATATTTATGCCCATAAAGTGCTCTACGGTCTGTATATTGAAATTGACTGGTAGATAGTGTGTTTAAATTATGTACTTTAAAGCTTTCTTTATTATCTGTAGAGCGATACAGATCATAGCCTGCAAGATCTATGTCTTTGTTAGGAGTCCATAAGATCACAAGTTTACCTTCTTGTTCTCTTATTTCTTTGAGTACTGGTGTTTCTGGTGGTACTACATCTATGAGTTGCTTCCCTACTGCCTTTGAGTAAGGACTTCTATTGTATGAAGTATCAATGGCCACTATTTTATAGTTAAATTTATTTTTTACGTTTTTGGGTAACCATTTGGTAAAAGATGGTTCTGTAAGAATAGAATCTGTCATCAGTACATAACTGTCTTCTCCCCCACCCTCTATGGCTTGATAAACCCAATAACCTGCTAAATCAGGTTCTTTATTGGGAGTCCAAACGATCTTTAGCTGATTGGTATCTGCTACTACTTTTACGTTTTGGGGTGTTTGTGGTGGTATTACGTCTTTAACTTCAACAAAGATTTTCAATGATTTACCTTGATTCCCACTACCATCAACTGTAGCAATATAGTAATAATAACCTCCAGGTTGAGGTACTTCATCTTCGTATTTTTTCTTATTTGTTTCCAACAAAGCTTCATTGAGTATGACATATCCACTATCTGAATATACCGAACGATATACATTGATACCTAGCGCATCCTCTGTATATTCATTGTTTTCCCAAGTAAGTGGAACAAGCATTTCTTTGGCTTTTATGTCTCCGTTTTTGAGGTTATAAGGTGCTTTTGGAGGTGTAATATCCCCATAGTCTAGCGTTACTTTTTCGCTCATTTCGGATATCTCACCAAAAAAATCAATCCCTGCAATATAATATTGATATACTAAGCCCTCTTCTAAGCTATCATCTTCAAATTTTGAATCCGGATAACGTTCTGTACCATCTTTTTCTTGTATTAAAGAAACTATAACGGGATTATTGTTAACTTTTACTTTTTGATTGTTCTTGACAGAAGTACGATATATGTTGTAGGCAAAAAAATGCTCATCATCCATTGTCCAATTTAGTTTGATGTACAGCTTTTGTCTGTCTAAAGTAAGACCTTGTGGTGCTTTTGGTTTTTGAAATTCTTTTGCTGTAACAGGGGTAGAAGTTGCCATGGATAGCTCTCTACCATTGATGATTCTATTTACTTTATACGTATAACTTTTACCTTCCACAACAGTGCTATCTATCCAACGAATACCTATAAAATCCGAAAAAACTGGGCTCAAAAAAGTTTTTGATATCAACTGTATATATAGCAAGCCATCCATGTTTTCCATATCACCATTGACAGCATCCTGCCATACTTCCAAGTCTTCGTCTTGGGCTATCTCTTCCTTAGAGATACTATCTCCTTTGACTATAGGCGCTAGGTTTAGCTTTTCCCATTGAAACTTCCCTTTTTCTTGACGATAAATGTTTACTCCTTGTGGGTATATCAACTGCTTAGAGTACCATTTAACTTCAATGCTTGTAGGAGACAATGAACGCGTAATAACGCTAGACTGCTGTGCTTTGATTGTAACGCAAAGGCTAAAGAACAAACTACAAAGGAAAAACTTTTTCATGCTATCCGTTTAGGAACGGTAAAACTTGTATAGTATGAGATAGTACAAATTTTACCTATTGAATAAAATCAATAAGTAGTCATCAAAAAATACTTATAATAAAAAACGGCTATTTTACTTCATCTCATCGTTAGAGACGCACGTTTTAGCTTACTAAAGCTTTGCTTTCTGCCTTGACTTAAACTAAAACCACTTGTTTTTAACCCAAAATTATTTTTGTCAACCTATTTAAAAAAATAAAATTAGTTAAGCAAACGCACTATTTCAAGAAATTTTCTAAGTAAGTGTAAGCATTAGGTAAAATACATCTTAGCCCTCATAAGCTTTTGACGTATAGGTA
>WTJX01000553.1 GCA_011524675.1 Cytophagales bacterium | reverse complement strand
CCAGTGACCTTCGGGTTATGAGCCCGACGAGCTACCAACTGCTCCATCCCGCGATGTGATAGGATGACAAAGGTAGCACTATTATTTCTATTTACAAATATTATTTGAAAAAATATGAAATAAATTATGGTACTATAGGCTTTAGCTCATGCTTATTGTCGTCAACAGAGTATTGCGCTCCTTTGCTTTCAAGGTCTTTTTTCATAGCGATAACCATTTCTTTCACCTTATCTGGCATTTGCTGTGCTAAGTCTTTTGATTCGCTTATATCCTCTTTTAAGTTATAAAGCAAACAATTCCCTTTATCTATGCCTGCTTGTTTAGGAAAGTAATGATAAATGAGCTTCCAGTCTCCAACACGGTAGGTAGTAAAGTGCTTATCTGTTCTAGGATGTGGAAAATGAGACAAAAAAACATTTTCTCTATTGCGGTCTTCCTTGGCAGTAAAAAGCACATCCAAATTTTGACCATCTACGATATGTTGCGCAGGAGTTTTGATACTGAGCATATTGGTAATCGTCGGAAATATATCAAAGCAGGCTGCAATCTGAGTTTGTATAGCTCCTTTGGCTATGGGCAGCTTTTGCTGTAATTTGTTTTTAGGGTTTGGTGTTGCCCATGCAGCAATGAATGGTACTCTTACGCCTCCTTCCCACTTACTACCTTTCTTTCCTCTGAGTGGAGCAGAAGAATGCTGTCCTGCATGTGGTCCTTTGATAGGCGCATCACTACCATTGTCTCCCAAAAATAGAATAAGGGTGTTTTCTGCTATTCCTTTGGCTTCCAAATGATCCATGATGTCCCCCAAAGACTTATCCATTCCTTCTATCAAGGTAGCAAAAGCACTCGCATTTTTGCCTTTTTCTGTCTCTGGGTAATGATCGATAAAGCGCGGGTCTGTACTGAAAGGAGAGTGTACGGCATAGTGAGACATGTATAAATAAAAAGGCTTGTCTTCACCGATGGCTTTGTCTATTTGGTCTTTTGCCTCTAGGGTAAGGGCTTCTGTCAAAAAAGTCTTTGTACCATGGTACTTTTCCATATGAGGTACTTGGAATGATCCATTATTCCCTCTTCGGTAGTTATTTTCTCCATAGTAGCTACCTGGTTGTCCCATGTGGTATGCACCAATGTTTGTTTGAAAGCCTAAATTGAGTGGTTCTGCTCCTTCTGTATTTTTTGCTCCAAAATGCCCTTTGCCAATCATGATTGTTTTGTAACCTTCATTAGTTAATAATTTGGCTATGGTGGTATGCTTAGAGGTCAACCCATCGAAGTTCCAACCTGGCGCACCATTTTTACCTGTGTTTTTGCCTTTGCCTGATATAAAGTTGGTCGTATGATGTCTTGCGGAGTTTTGACCAAGCATGATAGAAGAACGACTAGGAGAACAAACAGTATGCGCATAAAAATCTGTAAAACGTACGCCTCTTGCTGCTAGACGTTCCATACTAGGTGTTCTATACCACTCATTCAAAGGGTATTTTTTGGGCTTGCCTTTGTTGTCTAGCATAAAGGGTACAGAAGTATCCATTAGCCCCATATCATCTACCAAGAAAACAATGATGTTGGGTTGTTTTGCTGCCGCGCAAACGAGACTAGCCATAAAAAGAGAGCCAAGAAAAAAAATAAATCGCATATTCATAATGATAAAATATAGTTTTGTTATTGTTAGAAGGCTTTGTAAAACCATCTTTTGCAAAGCCTTCTGTTAAAGAGTTACTTATCTAGCTTTACTACTATCGGAAATCCTTTGAATTGTTTTTCCGAAGGATTGCTTACGTCTGCAAACCTTGCCCAACATTCAAGGGTAACTTCTTTCTTTTTCTTGTTGAAGCGTATCAAGCCATAGCCTCCCCCATTGGAAGGGCTATCAGGGTTTACATAAGCGTGCATAGTGATTTTATTATGAAAACCATCTAAATATCTACCCGTCCAAGGTAAAATGTCGTTGGCGTTTTCTCCTGCTTTTTCATCTTTTGGCCACCACCATCTGCTATAGAAATTATTGACAATAGCAGGAACAGTAAATGCCCACGGTCCATCTTCATATTCTTTGATGCCATGCTGTACCACAGTAGCAAGGTGTTGGTCTCCAGCGATATGGATAGCTTTTGCCTTTTTTATTAAGCTTAAGGCCTTGTTTCTACCAGTCTGTGGCCATCCGTTTGAGTCCATATCTGCTAATAATCTTGATTTTTTGGGACCATTAAGGTGTGCACCACCATAAAATATAGTCTGAGATAATACTACTTTTACTTTATCTTTATTCTGTGTACCCCAATGTTCTAAAAAGTCTAATTGTCTCTTGCCTAGTAATTCTAAGCCCTCAACATCTATGCTTTTAGGGTCATAGCTTTCATCAGTAATATGGTCTGGTCTAGGTCCTATCTGAGGGATTTTACCATTGGGTCCAGACTTGAATTTACGATCTTCAAGTATAGCAAAGTCAACACCACCATACAGAAGGCTTGTATAATATACGCCTATTCCCTGCTCTACAGGAGTAGGATCATAAGGGTCTGGTAAGTTGGCGGTTTGGCATCTCTCTACCATTTTTACATACTCGGCATCACAATAATACCCTCCATTATCACCTTTTTTACTCGATGTTTTTTTACCACCTTCTCCCCAAAGATTTGGCTGACCTACGTCATGGTCGTCAGGAATACTGATACAAGGACGGTTGCGAAAAGTTTCTCTAAATTGTAAACCAAATTTTAACCATGCCGCAGTATGCTCTCTATGGTCATAAGACTGGTCTCCTGCAAAAAACATAATGTCTGGATCTTGAAAATTAATATTTTTTACAATATTCTCTCTCTTCCAGTCTGTTCTACCTTTGTTACTATTACAAGAAAGACCAGCCATCACTATCTCATTTTTTTCTTTAGGGTCTTTGCGGATAAGTCCTTCAAAACTAGCACTTTCTCCGTGTAATATCCTGTAAGGAACATCTTTGGTATCGTCCCAATTTTCTATACGAAAAAGTGCCGACCAGCCTATATCATTGATTTTTCTTTTTTGAATCTCTTTCCACTTCCCTTTGGTCTTAATCTCTAGTCGTACCTCTCTCGTTTCTTTAGGATACAAAGGAAATAGTTGAGCACTAAGTTTTAGTACTTTGTTGTGTAGGGTATAGATGCCAAAGGCTACTACTTCACTTCTTTTTACCTTCACATCGACAATACCATTTGGTTTTTTGTTCCACCAATCATTAGTACAGATGCCATCTAACCTAGTAAAAGGTGCTTTTACGGGTGGTTCTCCTTTATCATCATGTGTAAAACTTATAAATGTTGTTGACAAAATAAGTATCACAGAGGTATAATAAAACAGCTTTTTATTCATTTTATATGTATTTATCATAAATGTATGGTACTTAAAAGTATCTGGTAGTTAGTATCTAGTCACTAGACCGAAGTACTAACCTATTGTTATTCAGTATGTTATATATATTAATCATGCGCTTAGGTGGTGAGAACTGTGAGAACTACCTTAACCTTAGTTTATTCGTCCCCACCGTGCGGGTTTCATGTGTTTATATATGTTTAACGTTATAGGTTCTACGTTTTACGTTTAATCATGTCCTTGTGAGTAAACAGACTTCTAAGAAGTCAAAAAAGCCGAATGACGAAAATACAAATAGCAAATCACAAAAAACAAAAGTTTGTTATTTGATTTTTGTTTCTCCCCACTAGCTGGCTCTTCGCTAAAAACAGACTAATGTCTATTTTCTTAACGCTTCAGCCCTAGTGCTTTCTGAATTTAATGAACCATACTGGCTATCAGTGAGTTACAAAAACACGTCAATGCTAGTTAGACTCAACCTTCAACTTTTCACCTTCAACCTTTAACATGTAGGTTAGTTAACGTGTAAGTTCAATTTTTCTTTCACCTTTTTCAATTTTTAGGTCTGCAACATATAGACCATCACCTAGAGATCTAAAACTAGCTCCCTCCATTTTAGGAGTTCCTTTATCGCTCCATACCGTCAAAGGACCACTTTCTTTGAGTATAAGCGTAACTTTTTTATCTGATATAGCGGTAACTTTTACTGTAGCCGCAGGCAGGTATTTATCAGCACGTCCTATCACTGCCCAACCCTCCTTCTTAGGATATAGCAAAAGCATCTTAGCACGAAAATCAGGTATATCATAGGTCAATTTTTCTTTTAGGCTTACTACTTTGTTTTCGTCTCTGTCATATACCAACAAGTCTTCTTTAGGAATATCCCAAGCGCCAGCATAAGGCTGTAATAGTTCGCCTGCATAGGTATAGTCCTTAACAGATATGAAAGAAGAAAGCGTTCTTTTAGACTCAGTAAAGTTAAACAATGCAATGGCAGCGACATCGTTTTCCAAAGGAGCAACTACCCTAAATACGTTCTTATCTTTGAAAGGGTGAATAAAAAAGCTCTCTGGTAATAAGGTAGCTGGTGCTTTGGCTCTAAAAACTTTACCATCAATGTCACAGAAAGGAAGCAACTTTTCGGCAACGATAAGGCTAGGATCATCCGAAACATATACGGGGCCGCCAGATATCGCTCTAGCAATAGACATAGGCTGTACATCGCGTTCATCATGAGAGTGAAACATATCCATATCACACCAAACCGTTTGTCCCATCCATAGGTGATTGGCAAAGCTTTGGTACGTACTACATTTGTTTTTGTTTTTATTGGTTTTGTGGTAGTCAGTACTAGACCTCGTAAGTGCGCTATACTTTGTCTGCATAGCATTAATATTGGGCTGTGCTATACAGTTGAGCAACGGAATATCATATTTTATACAAGCATTTTCCAATGCCTCATTATTGTTCCTCATAGAGAGTACAGGGTTTTTTGTTCCATAGTATAAATGAAATGCCTTAGACTGAAAGTCTACCTTGGTAAAATCAAATCCATTTTTTTTACTATCAGCAATCATGGTTTCATAAAACAATTTTGCTCCATCTTTAGTGCCATTGGGTAACATGTAATGATTGTTTGCTATGAGCTGACCTTTGTACTCTTTAATTCTATGGTTAGGGGCAACCGCCGTCATATAACCAAGCATATTTCTCCATACTCCCATCCATTTGATTTTATCTGGGGTTTTTAGATCAGTAACTGCTTTCCAACCATTAGGAAATTTTTGCTTATCAGGTTTATAAGAAATAATACTTCTACCTTTATTGGCAGTAAGGTAACCATCATCTACCAACAACCAACGAAAAGGAGCTTTATTGTCCTCTAAGGTATGGACAGCCCTAGTGATGATGTCTTCTGAAATACGCTTTTTATAATGCTCCCAAGAGCACCAGCCAATATACTTATACATCTCTGGGAACTTTTTATTCATACGCCAATCAGTAGAAATATAGCCAGAAGCAATCGCCATTTTCCATGAGTTATGTGTGGCTTCGTACGGACTCTCTCCATATGCCCATATGAGTAAGGGCACATCACCCATAAGCTTTGCCGTGCCATAGTTTCCTGCTTTGAGTATTAGTTCCTTCTTTTCTATATAAAACTGTGCATAGGCTAGTGTAGACACCATGGGCAACAACGATAAATACTTTCCTTCTTTTATTTTTAACAAAATATACTGACCGTCTAGTATGCTAGAGCGATCTTTTCTTGTGACTGAGGGGCGGTAAGCTTGCAAAGCTTTTATACTTTCAAAGGCAATTGCATCTACTTGATTGCCCGCAGCTACAACATCTCTGTAAGGACGGTAATACATACCTTTTTCAAAACTAGGTAAGTTTAGTTTTCTTATGATGGTATGTTTCGTGTTTGGCTTAGGAAGTATGTTACAGTTTTTATGTAACTCCATATGCACACCAGTATTACCAATAGTAATTTCTTGTGCTTTGGAAAGTATGGTCACTAGCAGACACAGTAAGAAAATACATGCTTTTTTTTGAATCAATATCTTCATTGTTTATGTTAAATTTAAAATAGCCGTTTTTTATCATAAGTATTTTTGGACGACTACTTATGGTGTAAATTTG
>WTJX01000239.1 GCA_011524675.1 Cytophagales bacterium | reverse complement strand
AAAATTTTAAAATCCTCATTTACAATCAGTAAACTGCGGGTTTAAAATTTTGAAAGCCTTGATTAAGTACAAAATCTTAGTTATGCAAATCCTTCTCTTATTTTACTTCTTCTCGTCAGGTTTTGCAAGTAGTGAGACAAAAATAAGACATGTTCTTATTTCAAAGTAGAATATTACTCATTTAAATTTAAATAAGTAGGCAGCTAAAAATAACTGTGGGGTAAAAAACGAATGATTTTAGTACATGTTAAGAAATAAAGATAAGCTTTAGTAAGCTAAAGGATGTATTTATAACGATGAGATAAAATAGCTGATTTTTCTAAGATGACAAAGTAGGGTTGGGTAGGTAGCTTGCTTAGAGGTCTTATTGAAGGGGTTTTGTAAGTTGTGAAAAGGCTTTGCAAAACTAAGTTTCTGCAAAGCCTTTTGTGATGCTACTTTATTAGTCTCTTATGGTTTTTTCTACTTTAAACCTACCAGGCCATACACCATATATGTCAAAAGAGGCTTTTCCTCCCACCCATTGTACTAGAGGGTTGAAACATTCGTATTCGTATGTCGTGCCAGATTTACCATCCTCAGGGTCTATGGTTAGCTTTACGTTTTGTGCATTTAGAGGTATCTTAACGATGTCTTTGCCACCGCCCCATATTTGTGTTTTCTTTTCTTTGGTTTCGCCATCTACAGTGTAAGATATTTTACAATTCACGATATATGTACCTCCATGGTTATTGTCCAGTTCAATGATGAAATCTGTGTGGTAACATACCCATGTAGGAATAATAAGTTCACCATGAAAAGAACAAAGTTTATAGGCAACAGGTACTAAAGTATTTGTGGTTTCTTTTGGAGCATCTGGCCATAGTGTATGGTCTATTGACTTGGTACTTGTTGTTTGTGAGTAAGAAGCGTCTGCTCCACCTTCAAACATTTCGGCAACACCTTTTGCACTACCTTCTAAGGTGAAACTACTGTCAGAAGAGCGCGAACCCAGGTTGACACCGCTTGAGGCGTACAATACTTCTGTAACCACGCCAAAACCTTGTATTATTCCAAACCCTTCTTTGTACATACCGGCTTTCTTTGCTTCGGCTATGATGGCATCCATATTATTTTTTATAGCTCCTTCTTTTAAGCTCATTTGCTTAGATAAATGGAATTTTGAAACTACCGAATGCGATTTTTTAAAATCCCATGTAATGCCAATGTTACCACTTGCTTCTACAGTTTTACCATGTATATCTACCTTAGCTTTTTTTTGTGAAACTCCTGAGGATTGTAGTTCCCAAGCTTCACTAAGCATTGTTTCTTCTGATTGGTTACCAGATAACTGACCTTTGATATCAAAAAACTGTGTGGTTTCCATTAGTATTCCCATTGTTCCAGGCTTCATTGGCTCTAGACTCCAATTTCCCCACATGTCGGGACGTTGCTTTCTTATTTCGAGTGTGTAACTCGGATTCCATTGATTGTTACTCATTATTATTGTCTTTAAAATCTATTTTAATATTATTTAATTTGATAATAAATATATATAATAGGTTAAAGTTATATTTTAATATTTTTAAAAACAAAAATCCATAATATAAATATGAAAATATATAAAATTAAGATTAATTGATAAAGAATAGCTATTGGTGTTTTGTCTTTCCTTGATTTTTCACTAAACACTTCTAGTCATTAAAAGCTCATTAGAATCAAGACGTAATTTACCTAAATGAAGGGATATATCGACTATGGATTAAAGGCTATGGACACATTACAAAAAAGCTAACATATAATATGTGGTTTACCGAATGGATACAAATACATGTTTTTCTGAATCGCTACTTTATATTTATCCGCACTTTTTATTACACTATAATAATATTTTACCCAGTTTTGAACTAACAATAATGTAACAAAAAGAGAGGTAGGGAGCTTATTTGACTTGTTTTACATGAGTATATATCGCTATAAAACGATTTTTATATAAAATAAATATTTTTATATTTGATTGCTTCAAAAAAAATATATCTTTACCAAAAATTAATCTTTTATATTAATATTTTCGTCTCTTACTATTGCTTTTTAGTGTATTCTTTGATCAAGTTTCGTTTTTCTATTCATATGAATCAATTTTATTATATTTTAGATAAAAAAAATAAGTCTTAAGGTTAGTATTAAATTATTATGATAGATCAAGCACTTACCATTATTACATATGAGATTAATCAACATTTAAAACTTCGTTTTAATCTAAATGAAGACAAAGTTATACTTAGTTCTCTCATAGATCAAGATGGAAAGGTGGCTATACAAGATGAAAATAAGGTTGTTTGTACTTTAATTGATTTATCCGAAGAAACGACCATAAAAAATGGTGGTGGCTATCGTGAGGCTAATAATGGAATGTTTAGTAGAAAGTCAAATTTATATCTCAATTTATATGTACTTTTTTCTTCTTACTTTACTTCTAAAAATTATACAGATGCACTCAAATATTTGTCTGAGGTCATCGCTTTTTTTCACGCAAAGCCAGTACTAGACAAGGCAAACAGCCCTAGTATGAGTACTACCATGCTAGATAAACTAAAAATAGATATACATCATATAGATGCGAATGCCAAAAACAACTTATGGAGTACGCTTGGAGCTAAATATATGCCTTCTATTGCTTACAAAATAAGCTTGTTGATGATAACAGATGATATGATGAAGGCACAGATAGATGGTGTTCGTGCTGTTGACTTAGATAAAAATAAACGTTTTTGATTCATAGCTATAACATATTGAGCAAAATAGAAATGTTTCATACCTATTATGGGGTGGATAGTTTGAAATATATCAATTGGTTTCCTTCTCCAAGTGCATCGCAATTGGCAAAAAATAGAGGCTTGGTTTTTAAAGCAAGGCAAGGAAGTGTTGATATATATGCTAGTTGTAGTTTTGAAAACGATCAGTATGTTCTTGATTACTCTCTACAAGAAGCTTTTACCCTTATTTTTTACATCTCTTTTGCAGATAACTACTGGTCAAATATTACTTCTGAGGGCTTGGTAGAATCAAAAAACAAATGGTTTTTTACCAATACTAGCGCAATAAATGGTCAAGAAAATTCATTGCCACTTCATGAACAAGCGTATGCTACCCAAGCCAATCAAATAGAGCCTGTACAAAAAGGCACACTCTACCCCTTAGAAACCACCCAACAAACCGTTGATGTCTATAAGAAAGAAAATAGTGTAGAAACACTTTCTTTTTTGATAGAGACAGTCAATGAAGCGACCTACCTCAATACACGTCCTATGGATGAAGGTTGGTACATTATAAAAGAAGAAAATAAAATTATAAAAGAAATTTTCATTACTGACATAGGGGTAAGTTATGATGCCATTTGTCATTTGTCATTTGACCCTATGCTAGATGGAAATCTTGTGAATAAAGATTGGACATGGAGACCTGCTCACTTTCAAATAAAATATGAAAGTTTAAAAACATATTGGGAATATGTTGTACTCAAAGAAAAGCTTGAGTTTATAGAAGGGCTAAAAGTAGTAGATGCTAAACAAACACTGATTTTTGATGATCCTATAGAGTCTATTCATGATGGAAAAGATACACTTACGTTTAGATCCCTTGACCCCATAGCATTGAGCAAAGCTCCTAAACATGTCTTTCAATTACAAAAAAATGTTGGTGTAGCTGGGAAAACAGCTAGTATCATCATCAACAGGCTGCCTATACCATCAAAGGAAGTACTGTATAGTATAGGTGAAAACGAAAAAATATATTCAACAATTTACATTAATTTTTAACTTAATATATTCTTATGGCACAAATGAAAACACCAGGCGTTTATATCGTAGAAAAAGATGCCTTTGGTAATGGGGTAGTGGAAGTAGCCACCGCAGTCCCCGCTTTTATTGGTTATACTGAACGTGCAGACAATGCTGGTAAATCGTTATTAAACAAGCCTACCAAGATAACTTCAATAGGTGATTATAGTCAATACTTCGGAGGTGCGCCTAGCTATACTTTTGAACTGTCAGAAGAAGTGCCGGAAGGACAAGAACCTGCTGTTACTGTCAAAGACAAATCATATGCTTTGACACAAAGTGGACAAAAATATTGTCTATTTAATGCCATCAGATTATTTTATCAAAACGGTGGAGGCCCATGCTACATTATTTCTGTAGGGAACTATACTAACGATATCGAAAAAGATAAATTGATGGATCAAGGGATACCTCCTTTACTCAAAGAAGAAGAACCTACCATGGTTTTGATACCAGAGGCTATTCGCTTAGATGAGCAAGATTGTTTCTCAGTACAGCAACAAATGATAGCACACTGTGGTAAGATGATGAGCCGTGTAGCAATACTAGACGTTTACAATGGTGATAGAGCTAGAAATCACCCAGACGGAGATGTTATAGAAAATTTTAGAGGTGGTGTTGGAGCAAATTATTTGAACTATGCTACTGCTTATTATCCTTGGTTAGAAACTACAGTAGTAGGCGACAATGAATTGGGGATTCATAGTTTCACTGCCGAAAGTTTGACAGCCTTACAGGCATTGGTTATGAGTGAGCTAGGTATCTCTGAGGCACCAGAAGAGGGTGAGAATATCCGAACAAAAGAAACTAGAGAGCTTTTGGCTAACCTTCCTAATGTCTTCTCTGATGGTTATGAAGGTCCTGCTGCAGAAGAATTAAATAAAACGCTAATTGTCATAAGTCCTACTTACAACAATATCTTATTGTACATCAAAGAAGAGTTGAACTTGCTAGCACCTGGTGCTGCCATGGCAGGTATCTATACTATGGTGGATAACACTAGAGGGGTATGGAAAGCTCCTGCAAACGTATCGCTTAGTTCTGTAATTAAACCTACAGTCAATATTAGCCATGATGAGCAAGAAGACCTTAATGTTACTTTGCATGGTAAGTCTATCAATGCCATCAGACCATTTATAGGTGAAGGTGTATTGGTATGGGGTGCGCGCACATTGGATGGTAATAGCAAAGATTGGAGATATGTCAATGTACGTAGAACCATGATTATGCTTGAGCAGTCGATCAAAGTAGCTTCTAAAGCATATGTCTTTGAGCCAAATGATGCCAATACATGGACTACTATGAAAAGTATGATTGATAGCTTCTTGTATAACCAATGGAAAAAAGGAGCTTTGGTTGGTGCTTCACCAGAAGATGCCTATTCGGTAAGTGTAGGCTTGGGCAGCACGATGACCGCTGATGATATCCTTGAAGGGATTTTGAGAATTACAGTATTGGTAGCGGTTTCTCGTCCTGCGGAATTCATTGAGATTACCTTCCAACAGCAAATGCAGAAATCATAATATATTAGAGTGAAATCAAGACGTCTCTTTTTTGCAGAGCAGGTTTTGAGAAAGAAATATATTAGACATAAGACGGAAGAAATTAGACTCTTTTATTTTATGTCTAAAACCTCTATTATTAAGCTAAAAAGTCAAGTGAAATTTTTGATTAAAATAATATGTTTAAATCATTGATTGTCAATGTGCTATATGTTTTTATTTAAAGCAATATATTACTTGATTTTTAGGTAAAAAACTTTTAATAAATTAATTTTTAACATTTAAAATCATATAATTATGGCAGATGATGGATCAGCACAGTCAACCAGCGTGTGGCCTTTACCGAAGTTTTATTTTAAAGTAACATGGGACGGAAATGATATGTCGTTTCAAGAGGTATCTGGGCTTGAAACAGAAACTCAAATCATAGAGTACCGTCATGGGGATAGTCCCGTTTTCTCAAACATAAAAATGCCTGGCATAGCCAAAGTAGGAAATGTAACCATGAAAAAGGGTGTCTTTGTGAGTGACAATAAGTTTTGGGATTGGTACAGCCAAATCAAAATGAATACGATTAAAAGATTGCCTGTAGTTATCAGTCTGTGTGATGAAACAGGTGCTCCTAAGATGACGTGGACGCTTAGTAACTGCTGGCCTACCAAGATTACGGGAACTGACTTAAAGTCTGACGCTAATGAGGTAGCCATAGAAACGATCGAAATTGTACATGAGGGCATAACTATAGCTA
>WTJX01000599.1 GCA_011524675.1 Cytophagales bacterium | reverse complement strand
CTATTAAAGATTTAATCGAATATAGGATTAATCAAGAGTCTCTGATTCAAAAGGAAATTACTGTAGATATGCCAACGGAATGGGGAGGATTTCAACTGACTGCATATACTCAAATGAATACTGGAGAAGTTCACTTAGCACTTTCTAAAGGTGAATGGAAAAAAGATGAACCTATTTTGGTTAGGGTGCATTCTTCTTGTATTACAGGTGATATCTTTTCTTCATTTAGATGTGATTGTGGTTCTCAATTGCAACAGGCTATGACAAAAGTAGAAGAAGAGGGTAAAGGATTGATTTTATATATGAACCAAGAGGGTAGAGGTATTGGTTTACTTAATAAATTGAAAGCTTATAAACTTCAAGAAGAAGGTATGGATACTGTTGAAGCTAATTTAGCTTTAGGTTTTGAAATGGATCAAAGAGATTATGGTGTTGGTGCTCAAATTTTAAGGGATATGGGTGTCAGTAAAATCAAATTGATTTCTAATAACCCTAAAAAAAGAACTGGTTTGATGGGGTATGGCTTGGAGATCGTAGATCAAGTACCTATAGAAGTTGACCCTAACCCTTTCAATGAAAAATATTTAAAAACCAAAAGAGATAAAATGGGACATGACATTTTGAAGGATAAATAAGCTATACAAAATGAAAAAAGTATCACTGTTTTCTATTTTATTGTTTTCGTTTGTATTGGGGATTTGTCAGAAAACGGCATCCTCAGACTGGACAAAAGGAATACTGTTTTTAAAAAATGGTGATACGTTGTCTTTGCCCTTGAAGTATGATTTGACGAACAACGTTATTTATTCACATAAAGAAAATAAACTAAAGATATGGTCATCTTCGCAGGTAATAGGCTTTCAATTAATAGATGATGAACAAAAGGTTTTGCGTAAGTTTGAAACACTTTACTATGAGAAGGAAAATGGTTATAAAGTCCCGATGATGTTTGAAGCTTTGTATCAAGACAAGAAATATTCACTTTATCGTAGAGATTTGCTAAGTACCCCATCGGTAAACTACAACCTATTAGGTGGCTTATCCATTCCTATAGGGGCTGCAAAAGTTCAACGCTTTGACTTTTATGCCATAAATTCCAGAAAAGAGATTATATGGTTTGAACCAAACAAAAAATCAGTACTCAACTTATTTGCGAATAAAAAAGAGCCTTTAAAAAACTATTTTAAAGAAGAGAAAATCAAAGTCCACACGATAGAAGATCTTATCAAAATTTTTAAGTTTTATAACGCTCTATAATTTTTTCACTATTGAATAAAACCCATCCTATAGGCATCTTTGATAGTGGTATTGGAGGTCTTACCGTTGCCCGAGCAATCCGTAAACAGTTGCCTAACGAAAAAATAATCTACTTTGGAGATACTGCCCACTTACCTTATGGTGATAAATCTACTGAGGCAATACAGTCATATGCCATAAAGATTTGTAATCTATTGCTAGAACATCAATGCAAAGTCATCGTCATCGCTTGCAACTCTGCCTCCGCAGCTGCTTATGCCTTAGTAAAAGCTTATGTAGGTTCTAAGTCAAAAATCGTTAATGTTATTGACCCTACGGTAAACTATATCTCTCAAAAATATTCAAACAAAAAAGTAGGAGTAATCGGAACACGAAAAACGATTAATTCTGATGTTTATGCTCATAAAATCACTGCAAAAAACAATACCGTAGAAGTAGCTTCCTTGGCTACTCCCCTGTTGGCTCCTATGATTGAAGAAGGATATTACAATAATACGATCAGTCATACGGTCATAGAAGAATATCTTTCTAACGATCGCTTAGATGACATACAAGCACTTATCCTTGCATGCACTCACTACCCTCTGATAAAAGATGAAATTAACGCTTTCTATCACTCAACGATAGAAGTACTAGACTCTGCAAGCTTGGTAGCTATCAATGTAAAAGAATCACTTGATGCTGAAGGGCTCTTGGCTATTTCAAAAAATGGTAGTGATCTTTTTTTTGTATCTGACTATACGGATAACTTCAATAAAACCACAAAACTTTTCTTTGAGAGAGATATAGAGCTTCAAGAATACAAACTATGGGAATAATGCTTACAAAGGATAACATAAAAACGTTAAGAGCTGGATTCCATTCCACGAAAGTGGCAAAAAAGATTAATGATAAACGATTAAAGATTAAAGAGGATTCTAGTATGAATTGGAAGCGTAGAGGTTTATTGAAAAGCACGAGGTACGAGGTGCAAAGTACTACGATTTTGATTTACGATTGGACGATTGACTATTTACAGTTTTTGGGACATAAGAACGTAGAGACGTATTGACGCACAGACATAAGGACGTCATTGCTGGATTCCATTCCACGAAAGTGGCTTTAATTTAATGAATAATTAAGAATGAATAATGAGCTAGCTGAGTAATTTCTGCCTTTAATTGATAGAAAATGAAAAAATGAAAGGGTGATAATGTAGGAAATCGACAATTAGTGTTAACCTTAGTACTTTGTACTCAAAAGGGCGGAAGTGTTAAATTAGTATCTCATTACCAGAACACTATTGAAAATCAGGTTACTTTGTAGGAGTAACCTAATTTCCCCAAGGAAAATAAAAGCATGTGGAATTAAACTAATTTGTAATTAATTTTCTTAATGCTAAGTTCTTTTTTCTCCAAGCGCTCTATCTCTTTTTCCAAGTTTTCCATTTGATCGGAAGTATATGCATAGTGCAAAGCCTCATTTAGCTTAGCTTTTGCTTGTAGCAATTCCTTTTTACGCTCGTGTACAGCAGCAGTATATTGCAAAAAAGTAGCCTTATCTGCTCCTTTCAACTTTTTAGCGTAAGCTATAAGTTTACATGCCTTATCGCATTGGTTCGTTTCTATCAAAAGCTCGATATAAGCACGAGATGTTTTTAGATTCAAAGGATCGTTTGCCATAGACTCGACAAAGTAATCCTCAGCTATCTCGTATTGTTGAAATTGCTCCATGTAGATTAAGCCCATCAAATAATTTGCCCCTGAATGTTCTTTTTCATAGCTAAGGGCATAATTGATGTTTTCTATGGCAAACTCTAGGTCATATGGATATTCATCCAATGCCTTCAAATAATATTGATCTGCTATAGTAAGTGACATATATTGTTTTTTTAACGTTTTTTATTCATAAATGAGGAGATATACAAAAGCACAATCTTTAATTACTCTTTTTGTATATCCGCCTACTTAGAAATCATTTCCCTTGAAAACTTTTACTGGATTCCCTCTTTGCAGAGAAGTATGATTTCCCCACCCCTCTTGTAATCGTTCTTTTTGTTGTTCGATATGCTGACACAAAACAGCTTGTTTCAAAAGCGTTAGGGCTTCTTTTCTATTTTGCCATTGTGACCTATGCTTCATCGAAAAGATGGAGCAATTCGTTGGTAAGTGAGTCGCTCTAACCGCAGTATTAACTTTGTTTACATGTTGTCCACCTGGACCGCTAGCCCGTACAAATTCAAAACTCACATCTTGCTCACGAAACAGTTGTTCTTCTGCCTCAGAGGCTAACTCATTTATAGCTATAAACCAGTTTTTTCGTTTGTGATGTTTCCTAAAACGACTTTGACCTACCCACTGTATTGTCCCTATCCAAGAATTCAAAAAAGTACTTAGGTGTTTTCCTTTACACCTCAGCACTACAGACTCTAGCGTACCATTCTCCACGCCTTGTTTTCTGTCAATGATTTCATGCTGTATCCCCTGTTTTGAAAATTCTTTTAACAGGAGTTTTAATACTTGTGCTACTACCCAGCAGCATTCTGCGGGGCCTCTCCCCGCAGTGATTTGTATTGTTTTTTCCATCTATTTATTTTTTATCCATGCGTACTATTTTGGGCGTAAACTTGCCTATCACATCTACCAATTGTTCTTGACTCATCATTACTTGTTCTAAATCTTTGTAGGCTACAGGGGCTTCATCTACCCCACCGCCTATGAGTGTAACACCTTTTTTGCTCAAGACTTTTTTCAACTCGCTATTTGTATAGCTTTGTCGCGCCTTGGAACGAGACATTTTTCTTCCTGCTCCATGCGAAGCACTCAGTAAGCTTTCTACTTCTCCCCTTCCTCTCACGATATAGCCATCATTTGCCATAGAGCCTGGTATGATTCCTAATTCGCCTACAGCAGCAGGCGTAGCGCCTTTGCGGTGGACAATCAGTTCTTCGCCTGTGATTCTTTTTTCTTTCCAAGCAAAGTTGTGATGATTTTCTACCTTGGCTATAGGCTTGATCCCTAGATGTTTACTCAAATGGTAATGTATTTGGTCATGACATGCCTTAGCATACTCTCCTGCTAAATTCATTGAGAGCCAATACTCTTGCCCCAATTCGGTAGTAAGGTCTAGCCAAGCCAAATGTTGCACCTTAGTAGGAAGCAGACATTGTTCTTTTGCCATTTGAGTATAATGATTGGCGATAGATGCTCCTAATCCTCTCGATCCCGAATGAGCCAATAGCCCTACATACTCCCCCTGAGGAAGACCAAAATCATTATTCTCAGCAAGTGTTACTTCTCCAAACTCAACAAAATGATTCCCAGAACCTGAAGTACCTAATTGTCTTACAGCTTTCGAGTGCAGTTGTCTCAACAATGGTGTTTCCAAAAACACCTTTGAATCTAAGACCTCATGCTCTTGACTTATCGTTAACTCGCCACCGGTACCAAAGCAGGTTTTTTCTTTTAGTGCTTGCTTTAGTTGGTAAGCATACCTCTTGAGATATGGAGACTTAACGTCAAATATGCTTAGGCTCATACGGCAACCTATATCTACTCCTACCCCATAGGGTATAACAGCATTCTTTGTTGCCAGTACTCCCCCTATGGGTAAGCCATAGCCATGATGAGCGTCAGGCATCAATGCACCTTTCTCAGCAATGGGCAATTGCATTGCCTGTTTCATCTGTAAGTAGGCATTGCTGCTAATGTGCTTTCTACCATAGACAGTAAAGTCTTTTGCCTCTGGCAACAAGGCTATTTCTTGTTTGGACTGCTTGACTACTTCTGTATCTTGAAATAAACGAGCGATATGTTTAAACTTTTCATCTTCTAAATAGTTTGATGGATTTTCTTTTATGGACAATAACAATAAAAGCTTTTCTTCTTTTGTTTGATACTTACAAAGCTTAGCCATTTGTTCTATAAGTAAGCCTTTAAGATCGTTTGAATAGATGTGTATTTTGTCGAGGTCTTTACCTCTTAATTTTTGACTTCCCATAAGAAAAGGGTTAAACGCCAAGGGGTATTTTCATAGTATGAATTACGATGAAACATAGTAAAATAGTAGCATGAAGTGGTTGATAAATCAAAACTTCTTCAATATTCACAGTATGTGATTGACTATATATATGCTTCTAGCTAATAGAAGGCTTTGCAAGACCATCTTTTGCACTTATTCAGCGTTATACAAAATTTTAAAATCCTCATTTACAATTGGTAAACTGCGGTTTTAAAATTTTGAAAGCCTTGACTAAGCACAAAACCTTAGTGATGTAAAGCCTTCTAATACAATTTTACCCCAGTCCTTTCTCAGAAGTATAGCTCAGTACTGAATGATATTTTTAACAGTACTGTGCTCCCTAATACATAAAAAAGGAACTTTAGTTTTAATTTAGTAGAACAGAACTAAAACAAAATGTGAAATTGTATAGCCATATGAATACAAGCGAAATGTACCAAATAGGCGTAATGAACCTTGCATGATAAAGTTTACAAGGTTAAAATAAAATGATTGTTTGATTGAATGGCTTCTATGCAATGAACTGCACAAAAGCATAGCCGAAGAGACTGACTAAATTAAAACTTGTACGAATACAATTAATTTAACTTAGGGTTGTCGTGGTGGCAATATAGTGGTTAAGCAAAAACATAATATACTCCTTTCTTTAGGAATTGTTTGATGATGTAAAGGTAGCTATTTTATTTTTACTTATACAAACAATACTAAAAATTTTATGAAAAATCTTTTCCGTTTAAAAATTAGATACTTATTCATTTTCGCTGCAAAAAGTAAAGCATAAACTAAATCGTAAATTGCTTTTTTCGTTTAACTTTGTGAGT
>WTJX01000324.1 GCA_011524675.1 Cytophagales bacterium | reverse complement strand
AACTTTTTTGAATGATAGCAAAAAAATAATGGTTCGTAAAAAGTTAATTTTATAACCGTTAAACAAACCATTGTACTTATGTTCAAAAAATCACTTCCCTTAGCGAGAGCTTTATTTACTACCATAGCCTTATTTCACTGTTTATCCTTTTCAACTTTTGCCGAGCCATCTAAGGACAAAAAGCTAAACGTTCTCGTCATTATGGCGGACGATTTGGGCTATCATGACTTAAGTTTTCAAGGCGCAAAACATATTAAAACACCGCATATAGATAAACTGGCAAAGGGGGGAATATTTTTCACCGATGGACATACCTCCGCATCTGTTTGTAGCCCATCAAGAGCCGGCTTCATAACAGGGCGTTATCAGCAGCGTTTTGGTCATGAGGCAAATTGTCCTAGAGGAAAAAATGGCATGGCACTAGACGAATACACTGCTGGTCAAGCCTTCCAATCGCAAGGATATAATACCTTTATGTTAGGAAAGTGGCATTTGGGTAACCTAAGCGAACAGCATCCTACACACCGTGGATTTGATGAGTTTTGGGGACTCAGAGAAGGAAGTAGGGGCTATTTTTATAACAAAAAAAATGATAACCCCAATAGTCATCATGCCATTGAGCATAATGAAAAACATGTACATTTTGAAGGCTTCTTAACCGATCGTATCACAGACCAAGCCATAGGAATGATCAAATCATCCAATGAAAAACCTTTCTTTATGTTCCTATCTTATACAGCTCCTCATGGTCCGTTGGAAGCAAAAAAAGAAGACCTTGCCAAAGCTAATGGAGACCCTTATGTCGCTTTAGTACAGAATATGGATGACAATATAGGCAGGCTGATCGCCTTTCTTGAAGAAACAAAGCTCAAAGAAAATACGATCATTTGGTTTTTGAGTGATAATGGTGGAACAGTAAAAAATGCTTCAAACTATCCTCTCAATGGCAAAAAAGGAATCCTCTTTGAGGGAGGCATGAGAGTACCAATGATATTGAACCACCCAAAGAAAAGTGGTCTATCTACTTATACCAAAACAGTTTCTACTTTAGACATATTGCCTAGCAGTTTGTCTATGGCAGGGCTAAGTGTCAACTTCCCTAAACCGCTTGACGGCAAGGACTTAACGCCTTACCTCTTTGAAGGAAAAAAAGAAGAACCGCATTCCGTATTATTTTGGAGAAAGCTAGAAATGAAATCCATTCGCAAACAAAATTGGAAGCTCATCATTACAGAAGGCTTGCCTCCTATGCTGTACGACATAGACAAAGACCTAAGTGAGAGAAATAATAAAGCAAAGGCACATCCCGAAGTCGTTTCTCAATTGTCAGAAGAATTAAAAGAGTGGGAAAAAGGTCTGATCACTCCGCTATGGGGCGAAGACAAAGTCCATTACAATGAAAGAAAATATTACTACATAAAGTTTAGAGATGCTAAAAAGTTCATTCCTCTTGACGATCCAAGCATCAAGAAAAAAGCAAAACAAGAGGTACAAAATGCTAAAAAGCTAAGTAACTAAACACAGCCTGCAACTGTATGTTTTTTGTGAAAATGTGATTGTTCCCCCACGATTCTATTCCACGAAAGTGGAGAAAGAGTAAAGTTTAGGGATGCAAAAAGTGGGCGGGTACTGATTATAGCAAGCATATTTACTACATTTATTTTATTTCTGTATTAGAAGGCTTTGCAAAACCATTTTGTAAAGCCTTTTAGTATTCTAATGAATTGATGATGCTTTCCAGTTCTATATCTAACTCTTTTTCTAAAGCTGTGGCAAAACTCAACTCTGTCTTATAAACTTTTAAATGCTCTTCTAGCATGTCTTTGTCTCCATCAAGAGCTTCTAAGATGTCTTTGATTTTCTTTACATGGTTTTTTCTTTCTACGTATAGCTCATGCTTATTCATTCCTAGAAAGTCAATCAAGTTTTGTGCTTCGGCATCTCCTACTTCTGTTACTACAAAAATACCTTCTTCATAGCTGATCCTATCTGTCTTATAAGCTTCATAAGGTTGAATGAGGGGTAAAAAGCCTTCTATTTTAGCTTTATGACCGTTCATCCATCTTGTTACGGCATACCAATTATAATAACTGTCTTCTGCTTTGTATTTGAGACGGTCGTCAAAATGCTCTACCTCTGGCGAACTTGTAGGTGCGATGTGTTTTTCTGAGTATGCACAAAAGCCTTTTTGCTCCTTTAGCAAGGCAATACAAATCTTTTTGTTTTGCGCGCTATTTCCCTTTTTATATTCCCACTGCTCTTGCAGTACGATGGAGGTTTTTGATTTTTTTGTATAACGCATCTACTTAGCTTATCCGAAGTTGTAACGATTGCCTATCTCCATAAACTCAGCAATGTAAGCTTTCTTTTTTTCTGTATCTTGTTCGTCTTTCATCATTGACTTTAAGGCAACATAACGATTCCACATTTCAAGCCCTTTTTCTCCTAAGATGCTTTCTACTTCAAAGTCGTTGGTCAGCATATCGTTAGGATCATCTCCCTGTGGACTTACGCCTTTTTTTGCCACAACATGCCCTTTTTCGTCAAAGTCCAAGATGATGCGTTCACTAGGATCAAACTGCGCTGCTATGATGGGGCTATGTGTTGCCATGAATAGCTGTGTGTTTTGTATGATTGACTCATACTGAGCCACTAGCCCATATAAAAAATCGGGGAAGAGGCTGTTTTCTGGTTCATCTACCAATAACATACCCCTTTGAATGTTTCTATTAAAATACAATGAATAGATATGCCCTAAACGAAAGATAAAGTTTCTAATCCCTGTACTGAGATCAGCATAAGGGATGGTTTCTCCAGTGTTTTTGAGTTTGATGTAAGCTTTGAGTACGTCTGTGAGCTGTATAGGATTGCTTGCACCTTGCACGTCAAACTCCAAACCTGCTTTGTTCAAAATGCTATTCCACAACTCGCCTAAGCTATCCAAGATGCTAGGGTTGTTTTGATTAAATTCATGTTGAATCTGACGAATGGTCTTATCTAGGTTTTCTTCTTTGTTCTGAAAGCTGCGAAGGTCGTTTTCTCTTTTCTTGAGTTGGTAAGTTAAAAGCTTCCAAAAACTATCAATACTGGCAAAATCAACAGTATTGTAAAACGGAAAATCATCAAAAAGACTAAGTGCTTCATTAAGCTTTACATCTGGAACATCAGTTATACTTGCGTAAGCATTTGTAGAGCTTTCTGCGGGGGAATAGGTAATTAAACTAGACGCTTTTTCATTTAGTAACGTTTTTTGGAAAAGATTATCATTTATTAGGTACTTTGTTAAATATCCATTGATCACTACATTACCTATTATACGACCACAATTGATATTTATGAAGTCAGGTATCCAATTTCCTTCATTATTAATAGAAGCTTTGAATTCAAGTGTACCGCTATTCATTGAAACTAGAAAACGTTCCTCGTCAAACGCATTTATTTTACAAGCAATAAAAACGGGAGCTTCTTTACTATATGGGAAAGGTATGTATAGTGGGTCAAGATTATTTAAAATTAAACGTTTTATCAACTTCAACAAAGTAGATTTCCCCGTTCCATTTTTCCCTATAAAACATACTTTCTCTAAGGGTTTTCCTGCTTTGCTAGGGTCGGGATGGTCTTTGGGGTAGGTCAAGTCCAATTCAACATCTTGGAACTGCTGAAAATTTTTGATGATGAGCTTAGAGAGTTTCATGAGCGTGAAATGTGTTCAAGTGTTCTTGTATTCGAGTATTCAAGTTGAAAAAACCTTGTGTAATGAGCTATGGGTATAGAGTGTTTTTTATCATCTCCTTTTTTGTTAGCGCCCTTGCTTTTGACTTTTAGAAGGCTTTACATAACTAAGATTTTATGCTTAGTCAAGGCTTTCAACATTTTAAAACCGCAGTTTACTGATTGTAAATGAGGATTTTAAAATGTTGTATAACGCCGAATAAGTGCAAAAGATGGTTTTGCAAAGCCTTCTTTTTATAATACTTCAACAACTTACATAGTGAAGCAAAAACTAAATTACATTTTCATAGATAGAATAAAAAGATATGACATAAAAAACAAAGTAAGTAGGTAAGCAAACCTTACATTTGTTTATAGCTCTTTATTGGGAATGCTATGGGTGATGAGGTCAAACAAAATATCTAAACTCTCTTTTTCTTCCCATGTTTTGTTCTTCTTCATATTGAGATAATTATAGATTTTAGCGCAATGCTCCATGAGCTTTTCGCACTTATCGATCGCTGCAAAGGCAGTATTGAAAGTATCTTCCGTCATATGGGTAAGCCTCGCGTTACTCTCAGATAACTTCTGAATGGTGTCAATAGATTGCTTTAGTAATGGTTCTAACTTCATGATAGGTGTTTTATTTTTCAAATATAAATAAACTATCACACTATAGTGGGTTTTTATAAAGATTTAATTCTACTATGTTTCAGCTATGGAGTTAAAAAGAGTTTTTGGCAATATGATGAGAGAGCTAAGAGAAAAGAAAGCTATGACTCAATTGGATTTGGCTGAAACATCTGGTTATCACAAAAACTACATTTCACTTCTTGAAACGGCACAAAGACAACCTACATTAGAAACAATATTTGCCATTGCTAAAGCTTTTGAAATTAAACCATCTGAATTGATGGCTAATATTGAAAAAGAGATAAATAACTAACACTTTATGTTAGTATGCTTAAAATACGATGATCTGCGGTCATAGACTCCTATTTTTTGTAAACCTGTTTAAACAATGATATTGGTCGTATGATTGAAGAAGCGTTTTTAAAAAAATTAGGAAGTAAAATTTCAGCATTACGACGTAAAAATGGTTTGAGTCAATCTGATCTTGGTGCTTTGATTAATATGGAGAAATCAAATTTATCTGCTATTGAAAATGGTCGTCAGAATGCTTCTTCTCTCACATTGAAAAAAATCGCTGACGCGATCCAATGTGAAGTAAAGCAGTTTTTTGATTATTAGTAAGGAAATAAATACCTACATTCTTCTAGACCTTTTCCAAATTTAAGAAAGCTAATAACAATTTTTGATGATGGGAGTAGGCATTCGTTTGTAGCCTCTTCTTAAAGCATTAATACCTGTCAGGTTTAATTTCCAAGTTCAACTTTACGAAGTTGAACTAGCGTGTTTACTTCATTTCACGGATGAAACATCCTTTTTTATTTGTGCTTAAAGATGCCCTGCAGAATATCTTGAAGAGCGTGAGGTATAAACTTTTTCACTTGAATAAAGCACTAACTTCTACATTTAACGCTTTAACAATTTTAAGCATGGTGCTGACTTTCATTTCTTGTTTTCCTTTGATGTACTTTCTCAAATTCTCTACATCTAAGCCTGCATCGTGAGCAACTTCTCTTTGTTTGAGTTGTTTTTCCTTAATGATCTCTTCTATTTTTATACCTAAGTCAATAATTTCTTGAGGCATTTCTGTTTTTCTAACTCTCGAATTCATAGCTGAAAGTTAGTTTCAATAGATTGTATTAATGGGATTGAAAACAACCAGTTGTTTTCAACTGTTTTATTGTTATATTTGAATCATAGCTTAATCAATTATGAATACAGAAGTAACAGAAAACAAGACAATAGACATTATCAAAAACCTTTCAGAGAGTAATGCTCAACTCATTAGAATGACAGATGATGGTATAGGGGAGGCACTCAATTCTACTAAAAGGTATATGGAGCTGGTCCAGCATTGTGGTAAGATTTATCAGTATCTTAACGCAAAAAATGACAAGACGTGGGAAGAGAAGGAAAGTTTAAAGCTTTTGCTGCGTCTCATTACTTATGAAGAAGGAAAGAAATAATGACTAGCGTGGTTAGAGATTAGTTTTGAGTTATGGGGTATGAGTGATGAGTAAAAAGTTAAATGTTAAAGGTGGAACGTTTTAGAGCTTGTATATCAAGGGTTAGGGAAAATTTTTTCTCACCGCTCACCATCCAAAGTACGTTGCTTACGGCTCAAATAGCGTGAGTTACTTTAGCAAGTACAGTAGAAGAAAACAGCATGAGTCATAGGTAGTAACCAGACTTCTAAGAACTCAAAAAAACCGAATGACGTTTAGTCTAGTTCTTTTACTGGCTAAGTACTGGTGTAGGCTAGGTGT
>WTJX01000404.1 GCA_011524675.1 Cytophagales bacterium | reverse complement strand
CACTAAAAAGAGCATACTATCTTTTTAGTGCTTTCATTTTCTTGGTACTTTTTACTTTATACTTCGTACTATTAAACGGTAATTTAGTTTTTACTTTATTATACAAAAATTAAACGCAAGGCATTTTTAACTTAAACACCCGAACACCTGAAAACATGAATACCTCTCCCTTCTACCTTTGTGATTTTAGATAATAGCCAGAAGCTTCGGGTATCCATCCCGTCAGGTCTTGAATTCTTCTATCATGAGAGGGGTGTGTGGACATAAACTCAGGAGGAGTTTTGCCACCGCTATTGGCAGACATTCTTTTCCAAAAGTCAGGTGCTGCTGTAGGGTCATATCCAGCCATAGCCATAAAGATAATGCCAAGGTAATCTGCTTCGGATTCATGTTTTCTAGAAAAAGCCAACATGCCCAATTGAGAACTAGCCCCTGTTGCTTGCATTAGTAGAGATTTAGTAAGAGAAGGATTTTCACCAGATTGCATCACTGTCAAGACACCGTTTAAGATGGCTTGATGACTCATTCTTTCTCCTCCATGATTGGCGATAGCATGGGCTACTTCATGTCCCATCACAACGGCAACGCCTGTTTCGTCTTGACAAATAGGCATAATACCAGTGTAGAAAACTACTTTACCACCGGGCATACACCATGCATTGACGGTAGGGTCATCGACTAGGTTGAACTCCCATTGGAAATCTGCAATTTGAGATGCCTTTCCTTTCTCATTCATGTATTTCTCCACGGCATCTTTTATTCTATGACCACAGTCTTTGACTATTTTGGTCTGAGCAGCATTCCTCGAAAGGTTATTTTGCTCTAAGAATTGATCGTATTGCTCAAAACTCATTGCATTCATCTTGCTAGCAGGAAATACTAATAATTGTTTTCTACCCGAAACAGCTACAGTGTGGCATGCGGTATAAGTAATAATGCATGAAAGTAAAAATCCTACCCAAAGGATACTTTTTTTGATGTTTTTAGATTGCATTGTAGTAATTGATTTGGTTGTTAAATTATTTTAGAACGCTTTGCATAAGTAGTCGTCCAAAAATACATATGATAAAAAACGGCTATTTTAATTCATCTCATTGTTAGAAATACGCGCTTTAGCTTGCTAAAGCTTTGCTTTCTGCCTTGACCTGAACTAAAATCACTCGTTTTTTAAAACATAATTATTTTTGTCTGCCTACTTAAGTATTTTTGTCTGCCTACTTACTTTTATTCAAACTCTAAGATATAACCTTCCTCCTCATCTATTGGGGCTTCTAAAGTCTCTAGTCTTAGCGGTGTGTCGTACTCACGTTCAGATAAGTAATGAAGGAAAAAATCTGGTTTTACTTTTTCTTTTTCATATTTGACCGTGAGCAAACATTGTTCTTCATTGATAGCAATATAGTGTACTCCCTCCAACTTTAAGTTATTCAAAGAGTCTATCAATTCTTTTTGAAAATCAGAACAATGGTCGGCAAGTTGAAAGTCTTCAGATTCTAGCATAATACAAGATACTAGAAAGCAACTTGAAGCTATGATGATGTTACAGAGGTGTTTCATATATACGTTTTAAGTTATAGGTTCTACGTTATAAGCATTGCCTTGTGAGTTAGACTCAATCTTTAACATGTGTTTAAGTGTTCATGTATTCGAGTGTTCAAGTGTTCAAGTTGGAAAAGCCTTGTGCAATGAGCTATGGGCTTTGAGTCTTTTTAAATCTTGCGCTTAGCTGTCGGTATTAACGCCACATTCGACATTTGACCTTTGACATTCGACATGTTCGTTTCAAGTGTTTAAAATGTATTCAAGTGATCAGGTGTTCATGTATTCAAGTTGATAAATATCTTTCATTCATAATACATAACTCAATACTCATCGTTATTATAAAAAACCTTTTACATAACGAAAATACTCTTTGGGCATGACATTCAAAAGTTTTAGGTCACACTTGTAGTCGTTTCGGTGCGGCTTTTCTTCTATTCTCCACGAAAAGCCTGCTAGACGCTGTATTTCATCGGTCAATTCATGTGGAGGGATATACTTACCTTTAGGTTCATAATTGTATTTTATCTTTACCATTTTTTTAGCTTCAAACCATATGTAAATATCGCTACTGATAACCCTATTCATTCCCGTCATTACCGAGTCACCTTCTACATTGTAATAAATGTTTTCAGCATTTCCTACTACATCTATTTTTTGAATTTCATTAGCAGAGAAGTAAGCGGTCATATCCCTCCCCCTCATCTGGTTGAATAGTCCAAGGCTGTCTTGTGAGATAGCAAAAGCATTTACGTTGGCATAGAAGCGGTGCAGCTGTTCGTCTTTTATTTTTACATGAATGCTGTCTGCTGTTACTTGGTTGCCGGTGTTCCATATCACAGGGTCATCATACATCCATATGATAGAGTCAGAAAATTGATATACTATAGAGTCACTTATACCTTCTAAGTCGGGACGGTGGTAGCTCGCATGTTGATAGGCGATCAAAAAGTCATTGATGGAGCTGCTATCGTCTATCAATTTTAACGTATCAGCTTTCAAAAACAAGGTGTCTTTAGCATCATACTTAACGGTTACAGCACTATCATATACCTCTGAGTAGCCCAACGATCCCCAGCGATAGGCTTTGTCTCCAAATACAGCAAGGCTATCTGTTTTTGAAATCAATGCTACATGATGAAATGCAGAGCCATTGTCAAATTGGTCGTCATAAAATAGACTATCCCCTCTTAGAATGTATTTTAGTGTCTCTACAACAGAGTTTTTATTGAAAAATGCCTGCTTATTCAAAGAGTGATATTCTCCATCTTCAGCATACAAGTGTTTGTCTGGTGAGATAATGTGTGTTGGCCCCATAAATTCTGCTACAGAAGTAATAGAGTAATACTTCATATCGTCAGAATACATTTTGTAAGTAGGGTTCACGATAACTACATCTTTTTTGAACGTATATATCTTGGGGTTTACGTAGTATGTGCCTTCAACACTGGTTAAGGTGTTTTCACCATCAATAACTTTCCCGTTTTCAGTATAATAAGCTTTCTTTTCGGCAGTATTGTACAATAAATGATCTGTATATAGCGTGGTTTCTTTATCTCTAAAGATCACATTGCCATAAAGCTCTGCAAGGTTATTATCACCAAAGTAAAACAACGTATCTCCTTTTAGTTCTACAGAGTCCCCTTGGGTAATGTGTACTCTGCTATAGCCTTCGAAGCGATTTTCTGCTTCATAATGGTGTGCGGAGTCAGAACGGAAAGTTACATCCTTATGAATGAAGATAACGTCGCCAAAAATTCTGTTTTTCTTTTTGTCTCCAAGTAGTGAGTCTGCTCTTTCAAAAACCAAATCTTTAGAATAAACATCATTTGAATAGAGTTGAGCGTTTGCCGTAATAGTGTGGCATACTAAGTATATCAACAGTAGTTTGATATAAATATGGGGGGCTAATGAGCTGTTTCTTTTCATTTTTCTTCAATGCAAAGCTAATCAAATAGAGTTTTTTTTTGAAGTATTCTTACTTTTTTCTCATATTGTATGTATGGAACGAATGCTGATGAAAATTTTTTGTACCTTCATTTTAGTAACTTTTTTTTTTATACACTCCGCACGAGGGCAATATGTGTATCGTTTGCCTGAATCAAAGGCCTCAAATTTTACACAAAAAAATAGAGATTATAAACCTGGTAAGTCAGCTCCAAAGTTCTTCAAAGAAGATCCTTTTGTGCAATGTATAGGAAAGTATTATTTCAAGTCAAAAAATAAAGACCCTTCATACAAACGTGCAGGCTATAGCTTTCAGTATGGTCCTGAAGTCATTATTACGCTGTTTTCGCCTGTCAAATTTTCATTAGATGTTTTTCCTTTTGGTAACACTATTTATATAGGAGGAGACCTAAGTGGTAATGCCTTAGATGGTTTTTGGGGTAATATAGGTGGACATATTGGCTATCAGTACAAGGCGCTACTTTTTCAGTTAGATGGAGACCTCACCTATGTAGAGGTATCTAACCTAAGCGGACAACAGCTCTCTTTGAACCCAAAGATAGGAATTGTGTATAATGGAGTATTTGTCAAAGCAGGACCAAGTTTTACTTTTGCTTACACAACGGAGCAACCTCTTGACCAAACGTTTAACTTTCCTTCTGTTTTATCTTTTCCCCTCAACTTTGAGTTAGGTTATTATATCAAGTTGAGTTATTAGTATTTTCGATGTTAGAGCGTTTTTATACATTTCTGCAAACTTATATTTCTCGTTTTTCCGAGCAGACCTTTTTGCTTACTCTCAGTGGTGGACTAGACTCGGTGGTAATGGGATACTTGTTTTATAAGAGTAAGATACCTTTTGCTATAGCACACTGTAACTTTCAACTTAGAGATGAAGACTCAGACCAAGATGAATTATTTGTGAAGAAACTTTCACAACAATGGAATGTGCCTTTTCATAGCATTCGTTTTGATACCCTTACATTCTCAAAGGAGAATAAAAAATCTATACAGCTAGCAGCAAGAGAACTGCGCTATGATTGGTTTGAGCAATTACGTCAACAATATCAGTATGATTATATATGCACAGCTCATCACAAAAATGATGTAGCAGAAACAATGCTTTATAACCTGAGCAATGGAACAGGGCTCAGAGGCTTACATGGCATTAGAGCATTGCACAAGCATCTTTTTAGACCTTTATTGTTTACCAATAAAAACGAACTTTTGGCTTTTGCCAAAAATAATATGATAGAATGGAGAGAAGATGTTTCTAATCAAAGTAATTACTACAAGAGAAACTATATTAGAAATAAAGTGCTTCCTCTAATGAAAGAAATCAATCCACAGCTTATTGAAAATATGGTGGAGACGAGTGTCAAACTAGCCGAAGTTGAGAAAATAGTAGCAAAGAGTATCGAAGAAAAACAGCTTCTAAAGAAAGAAGCAAGCTATGATAGTATAGATATCGCACAGGTGCAACAGGCGGCTAGTCCTCTATTAGTATTAAGTGAATTGTTGCGTAGCTATCATTTTTCATTTTCCAATGTCAAACAAATCATAGATGCATTAGGAAAGCAGTCAGGTACACAGTTTCTTTCATCCACACATAGCATAGTGATAGACAGAGGTAAGCTATTGATTTCATCGCGGAATAGTGAGCCTAATACAGATTCATTAGAAAATAATGTGCTTTATGCAGATGCAAATACTTGTACTATTGCTCATAAAAAATATATTGTTTCACAAGAAGAGAAAGCTACTTTTGCGCTAGATACCTTAGTACAAAACGTATGTTTGGATATGGATAAATTATCCTTCCCATTAGAAATAAGGAAATGGCAACAAAAAGACCGTTTCAAACCCTTAGGAATGAAAGGCTTTAAAAAAGTAAGTGATTTTTTGATTGACCAAAAAATACCTTTGATTGAAAAAGATAATATTTTTGTATTGACTTCAAAAAAAGAGATCTGTTGGCTAGTAGGGATGAGAGTGGATGATCGTTTCAAGATTTCAAAAAAGACAAAGCACATATTCTATTTGAAACAAGCATAAGTGTTTTTGTACTACTACTGTATCATAAGTTTTAGAGAAATATTTCTTTAAATCGCTTCAATTTTAACATATTTATGAAAATGAAATTATTCTCTAAAGATTATACCAAAGAGGAAGAAGCCTTATTTGCTTTTTTGCGTACTATACCGCTGTTTAGCAATTTTAACAATCATGAGCTGTTCTTGTGTTGTGAATCTATACACTTGCGCAACTACAAATTGAATGAAGTTATTTTCTTTCAAGAAGACCCAGCGCAGGCATTATATATCATCAAAAAAGGAAGTGTTGCTATTGAGATAGAACATGAGGGTAAGTCTGAGGTGTTAAAATCTTTCGTTGCAGGAGAATCTTTTGGGCATGAAAGCCTATTGAAAAAGCCAAAACGATTTGCTTCTGCTAGCTGTACATCCGAACTAGCGGATATATATATCATTCCTAGGGTACATTTGGAATATTTGTCCAAAAAAGATGCGCGTCTTAAAGCTAATCTGTATGAAAACTTAGCCAATTTTTATGGCAATTATGTAAGTTCTATCTATCAGTCGTACCAACAAGCCTTTGGACTATTTGAAT
>WTJX01000379.1 GCA_011524675.1 Cytophagales bacterium | reverse complement strand
TAAACTTTATTTGCATTTTCTTTGAAAAATTAGGACATTTGTCCTACGTGAATACAAAAGACAAAATATTAGATGCTGCCATTGCTATGTTCAATGAGAAGGGTGTTTCTAATGTTACCAGTAGGCATATCTCCGATGTCGTAGGCATCAGCAACGGGAACTTTTGCTATCACTACCCCACCAAAGAAGCATTGCTCATCAGTATTCACGAACGGATGGTGCAAGAAATCTCCCCCTACTACCAAGGCATGTCCCAAAGCAATGAACCTTCCATGCTTGTCTTTAACCGACTCATTCTCTTTCTAGACCAGTTCAATGAAAAGTATCTTTTCTTTTCTATCGACGTATTGGAGATGATTCGCAACTTTCCAAAGGTGGCGGCACGTGTAAGATCAACCGCTGTGAAAAGAAGAAAACAGATCGAAGACTTTTTTTTATGTTTTCAGCAAGAAGGCATGATGGTACAGAATACCTACAAATCGTTGAAGCAGGTAGTCTATTCTACCGCTGTCAACTGGAAGTTTCATGCGAAAGTATTTGATATTGAAGAAGAACTGACATTGAAAAGATGTCTGTGGAAGATCATCAAACCACATTTAACCGAAGAAGGCAAAGCCTTCTATAATTTAAATATTTCAGATGTAAGACCCTCACGCTAATGTGGAGGGAGTTTTTAATAATATGCAACAAGTAATCAAAATTCATGAAAAGGATAACCTTTTAGTCGCACTAAAAGACCTTTCTAAGGGTGATATTATCACCTTCAATGGTGAGGAAATCACCTTACAAACTGCCGTAGAGCAAAAGCACAAATTTACTACTGTGCCCGTAGCCAAAGGAGAGAAGCTCTATATGTATGGCATCGTCGTAGGAACAGCCATGTTCGACTTGCCAAAAGGCGAAAAAATCACGGTAGAAAATACGGTACACGCTGCCGAAGAATACAAAGGTTATCAAGGAAATTACCAGTGGGATGCGCCAGAGGTAAGCAAGTGGAAAGATAAAACGTTCAACGGCTTCCACCGTTCTAACGGTGCTGTAGGTACAGCCAACTACTGGATATTTGTACCGATGGTGTTCTGCGAAAACAGAAACCTCGAAGTGATCAAAAAAGCCCTCATCAAAGGCTTAGGTTACGATACCAAAGAAAAATATGTAAGCTTTGCCGAGCAATTGGTAGCGCAATACAAAGGAGGAGCAGACAAAGACGCGCTTTTGTCTTCTTCATTCACTTCGGAAGATATTCCTGTAGTCAACCCATTGTTTCCTAACATCGACGGCATCAAGTTTTTGACGCACCACGGAGGTTGTGGCGGTACAAGACAAGATTCTGACGCACTATGTGCATTGTTGGCAGGTTATGTAAACCATCCTAATGTAGCAGGGGTAACTGTATTGAGCCTTGGATGTCAGCACGCACAAGTAGACATCATGAAAGACTTCTTGTACAAAAGCAATCCTTCTTTTGATAAGCCTATGTTGGTATTTGAGCAGCAAAAAGCACAATCAGAAGAGCAATTGATCGAAGATGCTATCAAGCAAACGTTTGTAGAGCTGATAGAAGTAAACAAACAAGAAAGACAGCCTGCGCCACTAAGCAAGCTAGCTGTAGGTCTTGAGTGTGGTGGTTCAGACGGGTTCTCGGGTATCTCTGCAAACCCTATGTTGGGTTATGTATCGGATATGTTGGTAGAGCTAGGCGCAGCAACCATGTTGGCAGAGTTTCCAGAGCTATGCGGTGTAGAGCAAGAGATCATTGACCGTTGTGAAACGGAAGATATTGCTAACAAATTCATCAAAATACAGAGAGCTTACGAAAAGAAAGCAGAAGAGGCAGGTTCAGGTTTTGACATGAACCCATCGCCAGGGAACATCAAAGATGGACTAATTACTGATGCTATCAAATCTGCAGGAGCAGCCAAAAAAGGAGGAGCAGCACCAGTTTCTGGGGTATTGGACTATACAGAGCAATTGCAAACGTCTGGTCTCAACCTTTTGTGTACGCCAGGTAATGATGTAGAGTCAACTACGGCACTAGCAGCATCAGGGGCAAACATCATCTTATTTACGACTGGGCTAGGTACACCTACAGGTAACCCTGTAACGCCAGTAGTGAAGGTAGCCAGCAACGAAAGCTTGGTAGAGCGTATGCCAGAAATCATTGACCTTAACGCAGGTAAGATCATTACAGGAGAAAAGTCTATTCCTGAAATGGCAGAAGAAACCATCGACTACATCATAGAAGTAGCTAGTGGTAACAAACAAACTAAAGCCATGAAGCTTGGACAAGACGACTTCATTCCGTGGAAGAGGGGAGTATCTTTGTAAAATGAAATAATTAAAACAATTAAAAAATGAATGAGGGATATGCACTATCCCAAACTTCATTTTTTAATTTCTTCATTTCTTCATTGGTATAGAGTGTCGCACTCTATGTTAGTTTGAAATGGAGTAATCCAAAAAACAATATAAATAACGTAAATCTCAATCATGGGAGTATTTGATTTAACAGGAAAAGTAGCTGCGGTAACAGGTGGCGGTAGTGGTATCGGACAGAGTATCTGTACCCTTTTTGCAAAGCAAGGAGCAAAAGTATATGTCTTAGACTTGACAGCAGAGTCAGCGCAGGCGACCTTAGACATTATTGCCAAAGATGGAGGAAAAGCAGAAGCCATCGCTTGTGATGTAAGCAATCAGGAGAATGTAAAAGAAGCGTTCGACAAAATCTTTGCACAAGATAAGGGCTTAGACATCTTGGTAAACAATGCAGGAATCGCACATATCGGAAATGTAGAAAATACGAGCGAAGCTGATATGGATAGAATCTACAATGTCAACATCAAAGGTATCTACAACTGTTTGCAGTCTGGCGTAGAAAAAATGAAAGCCAGTGGTGGTGGTGCTATCTTGAACCTTGCTTCTGTAGCATCAAGCGTAGGAATCAAAGATCGTTTTGCTTACTCTATGAGTAAAGGTGCTGCTTTGACGATGACTTACTCGGTAGCCAAAGACTATATCGAAGACAACATCCGTTGTAACTGTATTGCACCGGGAAGGGTACATACTCCTTTTGTAGATGGTTTCTTAGCGAAAACCTACCCAGGGCAAGAAAAAGAAATGTTTGAAAAGCTTTCTAAGACACAACCGATCGGAAGAATGGGTAAACCAGATGAGATGGCGTATCTAGCACTATACTTATGTGCAGATGAGTCAGGATTCATTACAGGTTGTAACTATCCTATCGACGGAGGTTTTGTAACTTTGAACAACTAGAAGTACAAAGTATTAAGTACTAAGTACAACGAATGCTAACATAATCTTACTTTTTTATCTTAGGGCGTTCCCTTCGGGTCGGGCTATTCGCTGTATCTTTTTTGCCCTTTGAGGGGCAAAAAAGGAGGAAGTTACGTTAAGAACTGACCTCTTAAAGGTCAGTTTAGTAACTAGCCAGACTGCGGGGTGAGTACATGGCTTCTATCCCTAACGCAAGATTTCACAAGATGATAAAGTAGGAATAAAAAGATACATATAGTATCATTAAGATTAAATCAAATTTTAAAAATAGCTAGAAGCTAGAGGAATGTTAAAAAACGCAAGCCTCATAGCGAATAGCGCATAGCCAAATAAAATGAAACTAATAAGATTCGGAGAATTCAATAAAGAGAAAACAGGAGTAGAGCTAGCAAGCGGAAAAAAAATAGATACTTCAGCTTTTGGCGAAGACTATACAGAGCAGTTTTTTGAGACTGATGGTCTTGCAAGACTTGAAAAGTGGGTAGCAGAAAACGAAGCTACTGCACCAGTAGTAGGTGACGATGTACGTTTGGGATGTCCTATCGCTCGTCCTTCAAAAATTATTTGTATCGGATTGAACTACCTCAACCACGCCAAAGAGAGTGGTATGGAAGTACCTAAGGAGCCAGTAGTATTCTTCAAAGCTACTTCTTCTATCATCGGACCAAATGACGATGTCATCATTCCAAAGGGAAGTGTAAAAACTGACTGGGAAGTAGAGCTTGCTGTCGTGATCGGTAAAAAAGCTTCTTATGTATCAGAAGAAGATGCACTAGACTATGTAGCAGGATATGCGCTTCACAACGATGTGAGTGAAAGAGAGTTCCAAATCGAGCGTTCGGGACAGTGGGTAAAAGGTAAGTCATGCGATACTTTCGCTCCACTAGGACCATACATGGTGACCAAAGACGAAGTAAAAGACCCTAACAACTTGAACCTATGGTTAAAGGTAAACGGTCATGAGCACCAAAACGGAAATACGAACGACTTTATCTTCAACGTACAGCACGTAGTAAGTTACTTATCGCAATTCATGTCATTGCTTCCAGGAGATGTGATCTCTACAGGAACACCAGAAGGTGTAGGTTTCGGTTACGACCCACAAGTATATTTGAAAGATGGAGATGTAATGGAGCTAGGTATCGAAGGACTAGGTACGTCTAAGCAAAATGTAAAGAAATACCAAGGATAACTTAATAGTACCAAGTATAAGGTATTAAGTACAACGAATTGGCTTCTACCCAATACTGTACTTAGTACTTTGTACTTGATACTTTGTACTTTAGGATATGAAAATAGATTCACACCAACATTATTGGGAATATTCGGCAGAAGAGTATGCTTGGATCACAGACGATCTGAAAGTGATAAAGCAGAGCTTTCTGGCGGAAGATTCTAAAAAAGAAATGGACAAGCTCGGTTTTGACTATGCCGTAGCAGTACAGGCAAGACAGAACTTAGTAGAAAACGATTTTTTACTCAAACTGGCAGAAGACAATGCACATATTGCTGGTGTAGTAGGATGGTTGGATTTGAAATCTTCTGCATTAGATGAGCAGTTAGCACAATATGCTTCACATCCCAACTTTGTAGGTGTAAGGCATATCGTACAAGACGAGCCAGACATCAACTTTCTGATCCAGCCAGACTTTGTGGCAGGAGTAAAAAAATTGCAGGAACATAATTTGGCTTACGATATCCTCATTTTTGAAAAGCATTTGGAGGTAGCAGAAAAGTTTGTACAGCAACTACCCGATCACCGATTGGTTATCGACCACATTGCCAAGCCCGCAGGAATTGGTAAAGGAGAGATAGACAATTGGGCAAAAGGCATGAAAGCACTTGCCAAATATGAGCATGTAAGCTGCAAATTATCGGGCTTACCTACCGAAGCGGACTGGAAAACTTGGAAGAACTCAGATTTCTCACCATATTTGGAAGTCGTTTTGGAAGCTTTTGGTCCTGAAAGACTCATGATCGGTTCTGACTGGCCTGTCTGTAAACTAGCTGCAAGCTACGAGCAAGCCATGAATATCGTATTGGAGTTTATCTCAAAGCTATCTCAAGAAGAGCAAAACCTTATCACAGGAAAAAACGCCTTAGATTTTTATCAATTGCCTATTAGCAATAGTTAGGCTACAGAATATGGTTGAGTTTTCACTCCATATTCGTGTGAACAAGAAAATTAGTACTAAACAAAGAAAATTTAAAATTATCCAAAGATGGATTTAGGATTGAAAGACAAAGTAATCATCGTAACGGGTGGTTCAAAAGGAATAGGACAAGGGATATGTGAAGCTATTCACGCAGAAGGAGCTATCCCAGTCATTGTCGGTAGAGATGAAAAAACGGCTACCGCACTAGTTGCCAAGTTCAAAGAAAATGGAGGCGATGCCTACAATATTACCAAAGAACTAGGTACACCCGAAAGCTGTCAATCCTCCATCGAGGAAGTAGTTAAGAAATATGGTAAAATAGACGGTCTAGTCAATAATGCAGGAGTAAATGATTCTGTAGGCTTAGAAAATGGAAGTCCAGAGGACTTTTTGAGTTCTATGAGTAAAAACCTATACCACTATTACTACCTAGCGCACTATGCAGTGCCTTACCTCAAAGAAACGAAAGGATCTATCATCAACATCAGTTCCAAAACAGCTACCACAGGACAAGGAGGAACGTCTGGCTACGCTGCTTCTAAGGGAGCACAACTATCGTTAACGAGAGAGTGGGCGGTAGAGCTGTTGAAATATGAGATTCGTGTCAACGCCATTGTACCAGCAGAAGTATATACACCGCTATACAAAAAGTGGTTAGATACCTTCCCAA
>WTJX01000154.1 GCA_011524675.1 Cytophagales bacterium | reverse complement strand
GACGTACCACAACCTAATATAATAATCCTTTTAGCGTTGGCAAGCGTATTCTTGTATGACGCTATACCTCCTAATTGCAATAATGCTTGCTGTGATACAAGCCTACCACGCAAACAGTTTTCTAAGGCCGTAGGCTGCTCAAAAATCTCTTTGAGCATAAAATGATCAAAACCACCTTTTTCTATCGATTCTAATGTAAGCTCTAACTCTTCTATATAAGGTGTTTTAGAATCATTTTCTATATTAGTGATTTTTAGCTCTCCATTTTTGATGATAGCTATCTCATAGTCATCAAGATATACTACTTTGTTGGTGTATTCTACGATAGGCGTAGCATCCGAAGCTAAGAAAAACTCTCCTTTATCTTCACCAATACCCAATACCAACGGACTACTTTTTCTAGCAGCAATAAGTTCTTTAGGTTTATTCTTATCGATTACAACGATAGCATACGCCCCTACTACTTGGTCTAGTGCTAAACGTACTGCGGTTTCTAAAGCACATTGTTGATGATTGCGTATATTTTCTATAAGATGTACCAGTACTTCAGAGTCTGTATCGCTCAAAAACCTATGCCCATCAGCTTGAAGTTTTTTCTTGAGAGTAGTATAATTTTCTATGATACCATTATGTACAATGGCTATACTGTTATCATCTGAGTAATGCGGATGCGCATTAGTATCATTAGGCTCTCCATGAGTAGCCCAACGTGTATGCCCTATCCCTGTATGACTATGTAGCTCTTGATTTTTGAGTTTATCTTCTAAGTCTATTACTTTCCCCTTGCATTTGTATGTGTTTAGTCCACCATTGAGTAGCGCAATACCTGCACTGTCATAGCCACGGTATTCTAATCGTTTTAAACCTTTGATGATGATATCTGAAGCTTCCTTTTCTCCAGTATAAGCTACTATTCCGCACATATATTTTTATTGTTTCAAAGAGTAGGTGTAGGTAAGTCTAAGGTGCATAGCTTTGTTACCATTGGAAGTACTTTCGTTAAACACTCTACTACTGTTGATCGTATTTTTATCTCTTTGCACTAGCAAACTTCTTACACTTGCACCTAGCAATAGATTATATTGCTCTTTATTACCATTATTTAATGCTCTTACGTAGTTAGTAATGTCAAAGTTATATGCATACGAACTACTATCATCATAAAATACATATAGAGAGTTAGTAACACTTGTATTCGTTGGACTGGTCTCTTCGTTTTGCAACACCAGATCATTTTCGTCATCACCGTCTATATTATCATCTTCATAAAGCGAGGCATAGTCCACAGGTCTTTCACTATGTTCTGAACTAAGTTCCTCTTCCGTATAAACCACCAAACTAGCATCAGTAATAATAACATCAGTAAAGTTTTTACTTAGGCTATCAAGGTAGTTTTCCAGTCCACTAAGCTCCACTTTGGTATAAAAACCAGAACCCGCCTGAAAATAACAAATGTTATTTGTTTCGGTAGAAAGAACGGCATCTCCTACGGAAGCAGTATTTAATACTTGCAAATCCGAGAGGTCAGCGCCAAAAGTTGCAGAGATATTATTGAAGCGATGCCTGTCAGAGAAATTAAAAATAACAGAATCCCCATCTGTAGCGGCATCACTCCTATAATAAACTACTATCCTAGTATTACTTTTAGAACTATAATAAGGGTTGATACCCATGATGTAGCCCCTGCCGCTCGTATTTGTTGCTTGAATGCTAAGACCTGGAAATGAAGTATTGACAAAAGTCTCATTATCTTTACTACTGGCAGAGTCTAACAGCTCTTTGCCAAACGTTGAATCTAAATATAATTTTAATGTATCGTCTGTGTAAGGCTTGATACCGTTTACTGTCGTAGTCGATAAATTAATACCACTAACAGCCAACTCATCAGTATTTAGGTAAGAAGAGTCTGTGCTTTCTTGGAAGAACTCTGTAAGCTCATAGACTTCTATATCCTGCGTAGCATTAGTATCGCCATAGTAATAATAGCTGTAATCTAGTAGCATGATGATAGAGTCACATTCAATGTTCTCACCATAATCTACATTTTCATTTTCTAGATTGAGCTGAAAAAAAGTTTTACAACTTGTAGTCAAAGAATCTCCTTTTGACCAATTACCTACGAGAAGCCTTGTTTCTAATCCTGTTTCAAAATTATCTCGCCCCCTTACGGTAGAGGTAGTTATTTCTATAGTAGTGTCAAGGACAGCTGTTCGGTCTAAGTTTGAGTTAAGCCCTATATTTTCATCTTCCTTTTGACAAGCATATAAAAAAATAGCTGATGTGCTAAGACACATCAGCTGTTTCATCATTTTCTTCATCATATCTTTATCAATATGTCTTCAAACCTTGGGGCTAAATCTACTTTATAAAAAAATGTGGATGTAAGCCAACATTTTTTAACCCATACAAGGTTTTTGAAATAGTTTAAAAGTGATTTATTTTTTTGTTTGAAACGAAAAAGCTTATTTACAACAATTCATTGAAAGTTTAAATCGCTTCTCAATTATGCACTTACTAATTCATTATAAAGGTTAAAATAATTTTCTAAACCTTCATCATTACTTTCAATAGTCTCTACAGTTTGATCTTCATTTGACCAATCTTTGAATGCTTCTTTTAAACTTTCATTATCATCACCGCCATGTATTACAGCATCTGCATACTGAGCAGCAATTTTAACAAAACCGTTATAGTCACCCGACTGTAGATTATTGAGCATGCTATCCTCAACATCTATCATTTTTACTTTTTCTAATAGATCATTCCCAAATTTATGATCAAATCGATTACCATAGTCGGTAAATACACATTTAGTGCCTTTGAATATAGGGTCTTGTTTATATCTAGTTTTAAGATATAAAGGTACAAAGCTTGACATCCAGTCATTACAATGAACTATATCTGGTGCCCAACCCAATTTTTTAACCGTTTCTAATGCCCCCTTGCAGAAGAATATTGCTCTTTCGTGATTGTCTTCGTAGAAGTTATTTTGTTTATCAAAGAAAACAGATTTTCTCTGAAAATAATCTTCATTGTCAATGAAATAAACTTGCAGCTTAGCATTAGGGATAGAAGCCACTTTAATAATGAGGGGCTTTTCTTCATCACCTACAGATATATTGATACCGGATAGTCTTACAACTTCGTGCAATCTATTTTTTCTTTCATTGATAAGGCCGAACCTAGGGACTAGTATTCTAATCTCCATACCCTTTTCTTGCATCGTTTGTGGTAACTTTCTTACAAAGTTAGAAACTTCAGTAGTTTGTAAGAAGGGATTGATTTCATTAGCAATGTATAAAATTCGATAGCTAGAATTAGACATACAAGATAAATTTTTAACGTGAGATGCTCATTAAGATTTGCAAAATTACGCATTATATCCCAATTTTCCACGCTATTTTTATTAATTTGTCTTTTTCATGAACCCAAGGATATAATGTTGCACCTTATTCGTACCCAAGCAGAGCTTAGAGATGTAGTATTTCGGCTCAAACAAAAAAATAAAACGATAGGACTTGTACCCACCATGGGCAACCTTCATGAGGGACACCTTTCATTGGTACGGCAAGCAAAAGTAGATAATGATGTTTGTGTAACTTCTATTTTTGTAAACCCTACACAATTCAATGATGCAGAAGATTTAAAAAAATATCCTAGAACGGAAGCACAAGACATATTACACTTGGAACGTGAAGCCTGTGATTTTTTATTCATGCCATCGGCTGATGAAGTTTATACAGACAATCCGTGCTTACTTTTTCAGTTTGGCAGTTTAGAGTCTGTATTAGAAGGAAAATATAGAGATGGACACTTCAGTGGTGTGGCTACCATTGTTTCCAAACTATTTCATTGGGTATCACCTACTGTCGCCTATTTTGGGCAAAAAGATTTACAACAATTTAGGATCATAGAAACATTAGTCAAAGACCTTTCTTTTCCTTTACAACTAAAAATGTGCCCTATCGTGAGAGAAAACAATGGATTGGCAATGTCTTCAAGAAACAATAGGCTGAGTACAGAAGAAAAAACACAAGCCGCACACCTATATAAGGCACTCACTAGTATCAAAGAACTCATACATACAGATGAACTTCCGAACCTTATAAATCAAGCCAAAGCCTACCTTAGCGCACAAAATATCAACGTAGAGTACCTAGAAGTTGTAGATGCCTACAACCTGCAAACAATTAAAGAAAACAAAAAGCAAAAAGCAGTAGCCTGTATTGCTGCTTATGTAGGGGAAGTACGCTTAATTGATAATTTGTTTTTAAATCATTTCAAAGAATAATCTTTTGAAAAAACTTTTTCTTAGCTTTACCCCTCTAAATTTTATTTACAATGCAAATAGAAGTATTAAAATCTAAAATCCACCAAGTAAAAGTTACACAAGCAGACCTTCACTATGTAGGAAGCATTACCATAGATGAAGACTTAATGGACGCTGCTGAGCTATTAGAATATCAAAAGGTACAAGTCCTAAACTTGGATAACGGCGAGAGACTGTGGACATATGTAATCAAAGGAGAGAGAAACAGTGGTGTCATCTGTATGAATGGACCCGCTGCAAGAAAAGTACAAGTAGGAGATACCGTCTTAGTTTTATCATATGCCTCTGTGTCTGTAGAAGAAGCCAAACAGATAAAGCCTGTCGTTGTTTTCCCTAAAGAAGGCAATACACTATAGTACTAGATTTCCTTTTTTGTACTTGTGCTAACAATAATGAAAGAAATAAGACAAAAGATAAATGTTTATCATTATATCTTCTTCTCATTTGTTGTTAGCCATTATGTAAATCTACTAATCATAAACAGTCGTCAGTAAAGACTTAAATGAAAGCTGTATGAATAAAATTGTCAAAAACATACTTTTATTTGGCTTAACCGCTATTTTATTAGCCTTTTCATTGAGAAACTTAGAACTAGCTAAACTCAAAGAAGAATGGGCAAATACAAATTATTGGTTACTTTTCTTTACATCATTGATCGCTATGCTTAGTCATTTGCTGAGGGCAGAAAGATGGAAATTGATATTGACTCCTATGGGATATAAAGTAGGTACAAAAAACAGTTTTTATGCAGTAATGACAGGTTACTTTATCAATTTGGCTATACCAAGGGGTGGTGAACTTTCTCGTTGTATTTCTTTGAAAAAAACAGACAACGTTCCTGTTGATAAGTCTTTGGGTACTGTCGTAGCCGAAAGAATCGTAGATTTAATCTTTATGCTCTTGCTCATTGGCGTTACTCTTGTTGTAGAATTTAAAAAGCTAACATTTATACTTTCGGATCTTTATTTGAATGTCAAAAAGGCGCTACTCTCTATCTCAAACACCTCCATCATAATACTTTTTTTATCGCTTTTCTTATTGGTAGCTCTCTTATTTTACCTCTATAAAAAAGGAAAATTTGATTCGTTATTTAAAAAAGGAATAAAGTTTTTGATCGGCTTAAAAGAAGGGATTCTGTCTTTATTAAAACTTGAAAAGTTTGGGCTTTTCATGCTTCATTCTTTGCTGATATGGATTTTATATTTTTTGATGACTTATTATGGTATGAAATCGTTTCCATCAATCAAGCATTTAGGTCTTTTACCTGCGTTGACAGTTTTTGTTGCAAGCAGTATTGCCATGACTATTCCTGTGCCAGGGGGTACGGGTTCTTATCATAAAATCATACCTACTGTCTTATTACTTTATACCGTTACAGAAAGTAATGGATTAAACTTCGCTACAATTTTTCACTTATGGCAAACACTTACCATCATTTTAGTAGGCAGTATCTGCTTTATATTGGCACAAACAAATGCTAAACATACGAATGCTAAGTCAGAATAAAATAGTGTCAACATCTAACTTGATAGATAAAGTAAAGCATTGGAAGAGTCAACAGCAAAGCATCGTCTTTACCAATGGATGTTTTGACATTTTGCATGCAGGACATGTAGATTATTTAGAAAAAGCTAGAGACTTTGGTCACAAACTTATTGTTGGTCTTAATACCGATGCCTCAATAAAAAAAAATAAAGGAAACCATAGACCAATAAACAATGAGTTTTCTAGGGCTAAGGTATTGAGTGCCCTGCAATTTGTAGATTTAATTGTTTTTTTTGAGGAAGCAACGCCTTATAACTTGA
>WTJX01000180.1:1830-6137 GCA_011524675.1 Cytophagales bacterium | reverse complement strand
GTACCAAGCAGGTGCGAACGTCTTTAGACTTAACTTTTCACATGGCACACATGAAGACCATCTAAAGACAATAAGCTGGATTCGTGAATTGAACGAAGAGAAAGGCTCTAACATATGTATGCTACAAGACCTTCAAGGACCAAAAATCCGAACAAATATGATAGAAGGCGATGCAGTAGATGTAGAGAAAGGCGCTTTCATACAAATAGCAGCAGGAGACTTTGTAGGGAATGCCCAAAGAATAAGTACTACTTACCAAACCATTGCCGAAGACGTGAAAGTAGGCGAAACTATTTTGATAGACGATGGTAACCTAGAATTGAAAGTTGTAGAAGTGGCTAACGGTGAAGTAAAAGCACAGTTTATCAACGGAGGAGTACTCAAAAGCAGAAAAGGAATCAACATGCCAGAATCTGACCTTTCCGTTCCTTCATTAACAGAAAAGGATGAAAAAGATCTGATTTTTGGTATTGAGCAAGGAGTTGATTGGATAGCTTTATCTTTTGTAAGAACAGCAAAAGATATCCTAGATTTAAAAAAGACCATCAAAGACTCTGGAAAAAACATAGGCGTAATCGCTAAAATAGAAAAGCCTGAAGCAGTAGAAAACATGGATGCCATCATTGAGGCAACTGATGCATTGATGGTAGCAAGAGGGGATCTAGGTGTAGAGGTTGATATGGAAAAAGTACCATTAATTCAAAAAGAATTAGTAGAAAAATGTAACCAAGCTTCTAAACCTGTAATCATTGCCACCCAAATGATGGAAAGCATGATTAAAAACCCTAGACCGACTAGAGCAGAGGCAAATGATGTTGCCAATGGAATATTGGATGGGGCAGATGTGGTCATGCTTAGTGCAGAAACCGCCGCTGGAGACTACCCTCTGCAGGCTGTAGAGTCAATGACAAAAATCATCAAGAATGTGGAAGCCAATGCAGAATTTATCTACCACAAATTTCACCCTATCGAAGCTGAATCTGAAAACAATATCACCATGAGTTTGTTATTCTCGGCATGTAGGGTAGCAGAGCATACTCAATCTACGGCTATAGTATCTATGTCTGGAAGTGGTTTTAGTGCATTTGAGATCGCTAAACACAGACCTAAGTCAAATCTATTTGTTTTCACACCAGATAAATTATTAGTTACCAAACTAAGCTTAGTATGGGGAGTAAAAGCATTCTTATATGACGAAGAAGAAGTAAGCAGTACAGATGTTACCATTGAAAATGTAAACAAGATATTGTTAGAAAAAGGAGCTATTTCCAAAGGAGATACAGTCGTAAATACGACGAGTATGCCTGTATGGAGAGGTGGACGAACTAACGCACTGAAAATTTCAGTGATTGAATAAATAGTTTAATTGTATGCAAATGTTTATTCTCTACTTGTGGCAAAATAAAACCATCCGTTTAGAGTAAACATGTTAAATTTCTGAAGTGATTTAAACCTTTTTACTTGAAGCTAAAATCTTATTTTGAGGCTGATCATTAAAAGTTTAAATCACTTCTCTGTAAACATAGCGTCAGTTCTGTTATATTTACGAACTATTTATTCTTAGAAGACTTTGTAAAACCGTTTTTGCAATTATCCTGCATTACACAAAAGTTTAAAATCTTCATTTAGAGGCAATAAACTGCGGATTTGAAAATTTTGAAAGCCTAGATAAAGCACAAAACATTAGTTATACACAGCCCTCTATTAGAACAACATTTATGAATATAGTTCAAAAAATCAAATCCCCTATTGAAGAAGAAATGACATTGTTTGAAAAACAATTCCGTTCTTCTGTAAAGACGGATATTTTCCTACTCGATAAAATAATGAACTATATCGTAAAGCGAAAAGGCAAACAAATGCGCCCCATGTTTGTCTTCTTGATGGCAAAGCTTTACGGTGAAATCAATGAATCCTCTTATCGGGGAGCAGCACTTATAGAATTGCTACATACAGCCACCCTTGTACATGATGATGTAGTAGATGGCTCTGACTATCGTAGAGGTTTCTTCTCTATCAATGCCTTATGGAAAAACAAAATTGCTGTACTCGTAGGAGACTACCTTTTGTCTAGGGGGCTTTTGCTTTCTGTCGATCATGAAGAGTTTTCTTCATTAAAGATAGTCTCAAAAGCAGTAAAGGAAATGAGTGAAGGCGAACTCCTACAAATGGAGAAAGCTCGATTCTTGAACATCACTGAAAGTACCTATTACGATATTATACGCCAAAAAACAGCTTCTCTTATTGCCTCTTGCTGTGCTGTAGGAGTACAATCCGTAAAAAACGATAACACACTGACCGAAAAAGCTTGGGTATTTGGAGAAAACGTAGGCATGGCCTTTCAAATCAAAGACGATCTTTTTGATTATGGAAAAAAAGCCGTTGGCAAACCTCTAGGCATTGATATACAAGAACAAAAGATGACCTTGCCCTTTATATATGCCATCAATAATTGTGACAAGTCTTTAAAAAAGAAATATATAAAAATCTTTAAAAAGAAAAAGAAAAGCTCTGCAGAAGTCAACCAAATCATCACTTTTGTCAAAGAGCAAGGAGGCTTAACGTATGCTATAGAAAAAATGAAAGAGTATGCAGAGAAAGCCAAATTATACCTTAATGACTTCCCAAACTCTCCTTCAAAAGATTCATTGCTCAGCTTGATAGAATACACGATATCAAGGAATAAATAAAGCTTTACGCTTCCTTTTACCCATTATAACCTGTTATTACTTGTGTAAGACACTTTTCTACAGTTACTTTAGCTAAAAGTCTTTGTAAACATGCACACGTAAAATATATGATCACTACAGCGTCAAACACTCTAGTGCAAACATGTTTTATGACTGCTAATATCGTAAGACTTCCAAACAAAAAATCTTTGTATCGCTACGGTTTTATTAATAAAAGTATGAAGCGAGTATGTCAAATGTCGAATGTGACGTTAATACCGACAGATAGGGATGAAGCGTTAAGAAAATAGACATTAGTCTATTTTTAGCAAAGAGCCAGCATGCGGGGGGATTATGATTAAAAACTCAAAGCCCATAGCTCAAGGCTTTTTTCAACTTGAATATACAAACACACGAAACCCGCACGGCGGGAGCGAAAAAACTAAGATTTTAAAAGGTTAAAGGTTAAACGTTGAAGGTTAAAGGTTGAAGGTTATTAGGCTAAGCCCACAAAACAATGATTATAACGACTCAAACCGTAAAGCTTTTTCAACTTAAAACTTAAAACCCATAACGTAAAACGTAAATAAACTCATGAAAAAAACATCTTTTTTAATTGTATTGATAAGTATTTCTTTAATGACATACGGACAAGACAAAAAAACATCTTTTAAGTACACTAACCTATCAGGCATAGGCGCAGAAAAAGGCGTAATGCGACGTGACCCTAGTGATGTCATAAAAGTAGGAAACCTATATTATGTTTGGTACACCAAAGGTACTATCTCGCCTGGTTATGATGGTACGGTATGGTATGCTACTTCCAAAGACGGCTACAAATGGGAAGAAAAAGGAATGGCGCTCGCTAAAGGAAAACAAGGGACTTGGGAAGGAGCAAGTGTCTTTACACCTAATATACTGGTCGCAAATAACAAATACTATCTGTTTTATACAGGCACCTCAAACCCTTATAATAAAAAACCTTTTAATCCAGATTCTAAAATAGGACTTGCCATTGCAGATTCACCGAACGGTCCTTGGAAAAGGATAAAAGATAATCCTGTCATAACTAACAGTAGTAACAAAGATGATTTTGATAGCCATTTGATTGATGATGCTTGCTTGATTGTACGAGAGGGAAAGTACTGGTTATATTATAAAGGAAGGCAATTAGGTAAAACTCCTGCTTTTACTAAAATGGGAGTCGCCATTGCAGATAAGCCAGAAGGTCCTTATATCAAATACAAAGGAAACCCTGTCATTCGAGGGAATCACGAAGTAGTAATTTTCCCTCAAGGTAAAGGTGTCGGAGCGTTGATAGGCACAACAGGACCAAAAGATTTGATAAAGTCAATACTTTTTTCTGAAGACGGCATCAATTTTAACAAAAGGCATAGTAATACCACTAGCTCACCCCATGCTGCAGGACTTTATAGACCAGAAGCATTTACAGAAAGTGGCAAAGGCAACCTCTTTCAATGGGGTGTACACATTGGTAAAAAGAGAGGGTATTTACCATTTATCCAGAGGTTTGACATAACAGACAATAACGCTAATGTTCATGCTGGACATTGATGCATTAGAGTAAAATCAAAACAAGTAGATGGACAAATAAGGCATGATTCCATTCCACGAAAG
>WTJX01000180.1:0-1730 GCA_011524675.1 Cytophagales bacterium | reverse complement strand
AAAGCATAACTCTTTGTAGCTAGGTTATATTTCCACTTTCGTGGAATGTAATCTAGCTATTTTAATTTATGCACTACGGACTAGTTCTAAAGACTTAAGGACGTAGAAACGTATCAACTTAAAGACATTAACGGCAGGATTTTATTCCACGAAAGTGAGATAGTAATTCACAATTGAACGATTGACTATTTACAATTAGTGTGGAGTGAAAATATAAAAGTACGGGCGTCCTACTTTCCGTTTATTTTGTTTTCATAAAAAAGAGCTTTTAGATACCTTTACTTCGATATACGTTTTAAGAAGGCTTACTCTTATTTATGAAACGTTTTTTATCATTCAATTTTTCACCTTTTTCACTCATGTATTCATTTTACTTACTAAAAACTAATGCTCTTTTATTGCTTTTGGGATTGCATTTACATTCACTAAATGCACAAAGTAGCTTACCAAAACTAAGAGAGTCATTATCTCCTAAAGTTTATAACGCTCCCAAATATTATGACGTACCCAAACAACATGTAGAAGATATAAAAGCCATTTTTTATGAAAGTATCGAGTTCCAAGGTAAACCTACACGCGTATTTGCTTACTTAGGTATCCCTAAGAGTAATAAACCCGTTCCTGCCATGGTGTTGGTACATGGTGGTGGCGGAACGGCCTTTCATCAATGGGTAAAAATATGGAACGCCAAGGGCTATGCTGCTATTGCGATGAGTTTAGAGGGGCATATGCCCGATGATAACCAAAAGGGAAAACTAAAACATGACTATAGTGGACCTTCGAGAGTAGGTATGTTTGATGACATAGACAAACCACTAAAAGAACAATGGATGTATCATGCGGTTTCAGACATTATGTTAGCGCATTCTCTTATAGCCTCTCTGCCAGAAGTAGATGCAAACCGTATAGGGATGACTGGAATATCGTGGGGAGGTGTACTCTCTAGCCTTACCTCTGGGGTGGATAAACGCTTCAAATGTGTAGCGCCAGTCTATGGCGCTGGATTCTTGTATGATTCTAAAGGGCATTTCAAAGACATGGGTAAAGGTACTGAAGCCGTCCTTAAAAAGAAACGCTACTGGGATCCTGCCAATTATTTTGCAAAAAGCAAAATGCCTACGCTATGGGTCAATGGAGACGTAGATGCCCACTTCTCTATCAATATCACTTCACAAAGTCATCACCTCATCAAGGACAATGCTCAACTATGCATTCATCCTAGTATGCCTCATGGACATGGTGCCGGCTGGGATAGTACTAGAGTACCGGAGATTTACACCTTTGTAGATCATATCCTTAAAAAGAAAGGAACAGGACTTGGACGAATATCCAAGCAACCAAAAGGCTTGAAGGTAAAGCTATCTTTTGAATCAAAAGTTGCTGTAAAAGAAGCCAATATTTATTATTTAGAGAAAGACCTTAGCTATACAAACGAAAATAAAAAATTTGGACCTGGCAACTGGCAAGTGATAAAAGCAGTAGTCAAAGGCAATACTGTTACTGGACAGCTACCAGAAAGTTGTAAAAACTACTATGTCAACTTAAAAGACATCAACGGAAACATCATTAGTTCTAAGCTTGTCTCCTTGTAAGAAGGCTTTGCAAAACCATCTTTTGCACTTATTCGGCGTTATACAACATTTTAAAATCCTCATTTACAATCAGTAAACTGCGTTTTTAAAATGTTGAAAGCCTTGACTAAGCACAAAATCTTAGTTATGCAAAGCCTT
>WTJX01000003.1 GCA_011524675.1 Cytophagales bacterium | reverse complement strand
GTCATGGTCCTGATCCTAGTAGTAGAAAAGCAGGGTTGAGATTGGATACCTACGAAGAAGCCACAAAACTTATAGATGGCAAATACAGACCTATCGACCCTAAACATCCAGAGAATAGTGAGATTATCAAGAGGATTACGTCAAAAGATCCTTATGAAATGATGCCTCCACCTAAGTCTCACTTGAAAGTTACAGAAAAGCAAGCCGAGATACTCAAGCAGTGGATAGCGCAAGGAGCAGAGTGGCAACCTCACTGGGCATTCTTGCAACCAGAAGACATAAAAATCAAAAAGTATAAAACATCTGCTAATAAGATAGATGATTTTGTATCTCAAAAAATAACAGAAAAAGGTTTAACTCCGGGTAACGAAGCCAATAAGAGAACCTTGATGAGAAGACTTTCATTTGTGTTGACAGGTTTACCACCCAAAGAAGAAGATATACAAAGATTTATTAACAACTCTAGCAAAAATGCATATGAAGAGATGGTTGATTACTACCTCAACTCTAAAACCTATGGTGAACGCTGGGCAAGACATTGGTTAGACCTTGTACGTTATGGTGAAACCAAAGGACATGAGCATAATAAACAAATAAGAGGAGTATGGAAATACAGAGATTATTTGATTAGAGCTTTTAATGATGATGTTTCTTACGCACAGCTAGTAAAAGAGCAATTGGCAGGAGACTTGATGACCGAAGGTATCCGTTGGAATCCAGAGACAGGTTATAATGAGTCTATTTTAGGAACAGCTTTTTATAATTTAGGAGATGCTGTACACTCACCAGTAGATATCAAGAAAGATCAAGCAGATCGTATAGATAACATTATAGACGTAACATCAAAGACCTTCCAAGGGCTTACAGTAGCTTGTGCTAGGTGTCACGATCATAAGTTTGACCCTATACCTACTAAAGATTACTATGCGCTTTATGGCATGTTGCAAAGTACCAATTATTCATACAGACCTGCAGATGCTACACAAGCAATGCAAAAAAATGCGGAAGAAGTAGAAACTCTAAGAAAGTATGTAGATGGTTTAGTAAATATTACTAAAGACAAGTTTAACCCAACTGCTAGCGTAAAAGTTCCAGAAGAAATTACCATGTTAGGAGACTTTACAGGGGAAGATTTTGGAGACTGGAAGAGTGATGGTTTAGCTTTTGGAAATAGAACCACTTTGGGAAGACCAGTGGTAGATAAATCTAACAATATCATAGCCATACAGGAAGGAAAAGCATCAAGTAAGTATTATAGCAATGGAGTATTTGGTGTGCTGAGGTCACCAAATTTTATCATCGACAAAGACATACTGTCTTTTAAAGCAAGAGGTAAGAATGCTCAAATAAGAGTTGTAACCGAGAATCTCCAAATCATTTCAGGTCCTCTTCATGCGAATTTATCTGTAAATTTAAAAGACGCAAAAAACTTTAAAGACTATGCTATTAATGTGAATAATGTAAAAGGTCTTAGAGCATATATAGAAATCTATTCAGGATCAAGAGAGTATAGCCATTCAGGCTTGAATGTTACAGACTCTTCCGTTGTAGAAATAAAGTATGCTATAGCCTATAACAATACAGAAAGAGCCAAAGTTAGTGCTTTCATAAAGGAAAAAGATGCTGCTGCAAAAGAGTATGTAACGAAACTACAAAACGAGCTCTTACCTAAGATTCCAGCAAAGAATAAGGTAGAATTGGTGAAAACATACACTAAAATCAATAGCTTACTTCCTTCATTAAAATCAAACGATTTCTTTGTAGGTGCATATGATGGTTTTGGATTGGATAGCAAAGTATTCATAAGAGGAGGGCATACTACACCTTCAAAAGAGTCAGTACCTCGTAAATTTTTATCTGTCATTGCAGATGAAGATATTAAATTTGATTCCAAAGGAAGTAATAGAATGCAAATGGTAGAGACTATACTATCTCCTAAAAACGCATTAACCTCCAAAGTCATGGTCAATAGAATATGGCATCATATCTTTGGAAAAGGGATTGTAGAGACAGTAGATAATTTTGGTCTGCAAGGAAAACTACCTACTCATCCAGAGTTGTTAGATCATTTATCTATCAAGTTTAGAAAAGAAGGTTGGTCTATTAAGAACATGATCAAATACATGGTGATGAGTAATACCTTTAGAAGAGAGGTAGAGGCGAGTACACAGATAAGTTTATTAGATCCTCAAAATACATGGTTGACACACTATCCGGTAAGAAGGTTAGAAGCAGAAGCCATACGAGATGCACTATTAGCAGCAGCAGGTAACTTGAAGTTGGATATGTACGGAAAGCCAATACCTACCTATTTGAATAGCTTTATGAATGGTAGAGGAAGACCTGCCTCGGGAAAAATAGACGGAGAGGGTAGAAGAAGTATCTATCAGTCTGTAAGTAGAAACTTTATCAGTCCATTTATGTCTACATTCGATTTTCCTAATCCATTTACGACTTTTGGAAACAGAAATACTACAAACGTACCAGCCCAATCACTCATCTTGATGAATAATCAATTTGTAAAACAGCAAGCTGGTGTGATGGCAAAAAGTATTTTGAAAACGAAAGCAAAGAAAAGTTTTGAAGAAAAGGTAAATTATGCATATCAAAAAGCATTCTCTAGAAATCCAAAAGAAGAAGAAATCCAAAAGTCTGAAAAGTTCTTTACCCTTATGGCTTCTGCTTATAAAATAGACGGTAATGCAGCCAAAAGTAATGAAACAGTATGGACAGACTATTGTCATTCACTTTTCAATCTCAAAGAATTCATTTACCTAAAATAATAATCTTCTATCGGCTTTGTAAAAAGCCGATAGTATTCACTAAAAGCATAATTAAAAAAATATAAATAAATGGGAAGAAAAAAGCATATCATCAATAACGCCATGTCAAGGCGAGAAATGTTAAGTGTATGTAAAGGTGGTTTTGGTGCCTTAGCATTTACAAGTTTGTATGGCAAAGCAAAGGCGGCAGACAAGAGTCTTCAAGATCCAAAGTCTATCTTGACACAGCTAGGACAAGTACCCAACCATGCGCCAAAAGCAAAAAATGTTATCTTTTTATACATGGATGGAGGGCCATCTCAAGTAGATACTTTTGACTATAAACCAAGGTTGGAAGCAGAAAATGGTGAAGACCCAAGAAGTAAGTTTAAAGTTGAGAAAACGCAGTTTGGTAATATTGGTAAGATATTGAAAAGTCCGTGGGACTTTAAACAATACGGTGATTGTGGTATGCACGTAAGTGATTTATTTCCTCATATCGCTACTTGTGTAGACGACATAGCTCTAATAAAGTCTATGACTTCTAAGTTTCCAGAGCATACCAATGCAAACTATTTCCTTCATACAGGTAGCGGTTTGCAAGGACGACCAAGTATGGGGTCATGGATTAATTATGGATTAGGAAGTGACAACCAAAATATACCAGGCTATGTAGTGCTAGATGGTGGGCTTATACCTGTAGGTGGTTTGGATAACTTCAATAGTGGTTTCTTGCCTGCTTCTTATCAGGCTTCTGTATTGAAAGCCAATGCAAATCCTGTAGCTAATATCAATCCTACAGAAAAAGCGAGTGGTCTTCAAGAACAAAAATTGAGTTTCATCAAGCAAATGGATGAAAGTTTATTAGGTGGTATAGGACAGGTAGATGCGGTAGAATCTGCTATTTCAAACTATGAGTTAGCCTATCGTATGCAGACCTCTATTCCAGAGTTGACAGAGTTTAAGAAAGAATCTAAAGCAACCTTAGATTTATATGGTTTTAATGCTAAATATCCACAAACTAGGGCCTATGCTGCGCAATGTTTGATGGCAAGAAGGTTAGTAGAGAGAGGTGTACGTTTTATAGAATTGACATGTCCTAGGGTTAGTGGTGATAGATGGGATCAGCATTCAGGTCTGAAAGATGGTCATGAAAATAATGCTAGAGCAGTAGATCAACCGATAGCAGGATTATTGAAGGACTTAAAGTCTAGAGGATTATTAGAAGAAACATTAATCGTTTGGACAGGAGAGTTTGGAAGAACGCCTTTTGCTCAAGGGAAGAATGGTAGAGACCATAACCCTCAAGCATTCAGTATGTGGATGGCTGGTGCAGGCATCAAAGGTGGTGTGCAGTTTGGAAGAACAGATGACTATGGCTACAAAGTAGTAGAAAACAAAGTAGACATACATGATATGCATGCTACGATTTTACATCTTTTAGGTATAAATCATGAAAAACTAAGGTTTAGATTCGGGGGTAGAGACATACGTCTTACTGATGTACATGGTCATGTAATACACGACATTCTTAGTTAATTTTTCACCTTTATATAAAGAGAAAGACAGTTTAGCTTTTTAAGCTGTCTTTCTGAAAATCATTTTAATTCATTTTTATAATCAAATTTTATGTTTTTAAACAAAAAGTTTTACTCCGTTTTTATTTTATCACTTTCTTTTGTCTTTGTTTCTTCTGCTGTTTTTGCAAAAAAGAATAAAGAAATCAAACACTCTATCTTTATAGCAGGACCTGAGTTTACAGGGATTATTGATGAAGAAGGGGAGGTTGTTTTTGATACCAAAAGACCACACGCAAGAGATGGTTATGTGTTACCAAATGGAAACATTTTGGTATGTTGGACTACTGTAGTGCTGGAGTACGATAAAGATACCAAAGAGGTGGTTTTTGAATTCAAAAGAAGAGCACCTAAATTTCCTAAAGAGAAAATAGAATTGAGTGCATTGCAGCGTTTAGACAATGGAAATACGCTCATTGTAGAGTCTTCTAGTACACCTAAAATTATGGAAGTTGACCCTAAAGGCAAAATATTGAGTGAAACGCCTTTACAACCAGAGACAGAAAATGTACACATGCAAACAAGAATGGCTCGTAAACTTCCTAATGGTAATTATTTAGTACCGCATTTGTTAGCTTTTGCTGTCAAAGAATATACGCCAGAGGGTAAGGTGGTGAATACTATAAAGACTGACTTAGAAGAACTTGGTGGATCTAAAGTTCATAACTGGCCATTCACAGCTATCAGATTAAAAAATGGTAATACTGTTGCCAATCTAACAAATGGGAATAAAACTGCTGTTTTTGATAAAGATGGTAAAGTGGTATGGTCAATGTCAAATGATGATGTAGAAGGCACTCCTTTTAGAGATCCTTGTGGTGGTCAAGTATTAAAGAATGGAAATATCGTGATATGTAGTTACGGAGCTAAGGATGGTATCAAGATTTTTGAAGTAAATAAAGATAAGGAAATTGTTTGGAAATATGAAGGCTATAGAGCGCATGATTTTCAAATATTAACAACTAATGGCAAGCCTGTGAAAGGAAAGCCAATGAAGTAATTTTTGTAATACAATAAATTGAAAACATTGAAAGAAATCAAAAGAGTAAATTCATTTTTAACTACAGTCCGACTAAACTTAGCTAAGTTAGTCGGCGCTGTCCTTCTTTTAGGAGTAATGAGTGTTTTTGGAACAAATTATTGGGCTAAAAAACCATTCGAAATAGAAGAGAATCAAGAAAGTAATACAAACACTAACTTAGCCGAAAGCCAAGCACATGATGTATTTGCTGAGCTTATCTCTCCTATTATGGAGCAAAGATGTGTGGCTTGTCATGGTGAAGCTAAGGTAAGAGGGAAACTGAGATTAGATAGTTACGAGAACATCATGAAAGGTGGATATGATGGCCCCGCAGCTGTTGCTAAAGATCTTAAAGCAAGTGTCATGTATCAGCGTATTATCTTACCAGAGGATCATGATGATTTTATGCCTTTGGGTAGAGATCCTTTGAAAAAGGAACAAATAGAAGCTATTAAATGGTGGATAGAAGCAGGAGTTCCAAAAACTCATGAAGGGGGAGCTGAATACGACAAAGTGCTTAACAGCCTTTCTGCTAACGCTAAGCCAACAAATACTTCTCAAGCTGTTGCAGCACATGGTGGCGATGATATGGTAAATGTTTTTACTAAAGTAATACAACCTATCATGCAGCAAAGATGTGTGTCTTGCCATGGTGATGATAAGGTAAGAGGTAAGCTTAAGTTAAATAGTTTTGAAAATATGGTCAAAGGAGGTTACTCAGGTCCAGCTGTAGTTGCTGGTGATCTAAAAGCTAGTGTGCTTTATCAACGCATTATACTTCCAGAAG
>WTJX01000635.1:5693-6150 GCA_011524675.1 Cytophagales bacterium | reverse complement strand
ATTGTCATTTTACTACAGCAGATGATAAAATGTTTAGGTTTGAATATGATATTAAAGACTTTAAAGCCAAATGTTCTTTTAATAGACCCGAGCAAGTAACTTATTTAAATGAAAAATTTGAAGAAATAAAAGTAAGTTCCGAAAGAGTTCAGATCAATGTTGGTTAATAATATTCAAGGCTTTTCCTCTTTTATTGAACTTTTTACAGCAATAAATTTCTCTCTTTTTGTTTATCATTTTATTCAATCAAAAAAAGTAGGCGAGAAAGAAAATAGTGGTCTGCATTCTCTACTAATGCAGATAATAACCCCTTTTTTTGATAAAATTTCCATGAATCTTTCACAAAAAGCTATCAATAGTTCATATACTGAAACATTCAAAAATGAATTGGCAAATAGGTTAAAAAAAATTGATGTAAATAAGAACTATATAGGAAAGACTGAAGGTTTTACCATAG
>WTJX01000635.1:0-5683 GCA_011524675.1 Cytophagales bacterium | reverse complement strand
TTACCATAGCTTGTTTATTGGTGGCACTATCAGCTAGTTTCATTTTATTTACACTTGGTTTAGATGAAGCTACCTCCCAAGTAAACCTAGTATTAATTTATGAGGCACTGATGATCTCACAAACAGTTTTTTTAGCAGGCTTTTTTTGGAATGATTTTTTGTTGGTAAAAACTGAAAAAAAAAGATATCGCAGAAAAAAAATTAAGATTACTCTATTATTTTTATTTATGTATCCTGTTTTTATCTTCTGTGTACACAAAATGCAATCTATATGGAGATTACCATTATACAATCCTAAATATCTTGTTTTACTATCAACTGTAGCACCTGTAGTATTTTATCTCTTTCGTTTTTCTATTATTTATGGTTATACTTCTCTGAGTTATTGGTTTTTTAATATGAAAAATAAATCTACTTTTAGAAACACCATAGATGATACCATAGATGACACCATAGATGATATCAAATATACAGCTTAAGGAAAAAATAAAGTACACATGGTTATTAGAAACATACTTTTCATTATTATACTACTTTCAGTATATAATAACTTTTTATTTTCTCAGGTTTCGTCAGACGAAGACCTATCTACCTACCTACCCCAATACACTTTTGAGTTTGAAAAAATAAAAACGGATAGTATACATTTGATAGAAGAGGTAGAGCAAGAAGAAGAACGTATAACACCTAGCAAGCATGTCAATGAAAAGGTGGATCAAAAGATGAGAATGCTCAAAGACCATAACGAAAAGCTTGACGATAAAATACAAGGTTTTAGGGTACAGCTATACTCTGGCAATGATATGGAGACTGCCATAGAAATGGAAAAAAAAGTGAAGGCTGTTTTGGTAGAAAAAGAGAAAGAACATTTGGTATATAGAAATTATCAAGCACCTACATGGAAAGTACGAGTGGGCAACTTTATAGAGCGATTAGATGCTCATAGACTACACCATATACTCAAAGACAATTTTCCTACAGCGCTAATTCTTCCAGACTCTGAGGTAAATATGAGAAAAATAAAATGAGTTTATTACAAAAAATAAAGTCTCAGTCAGACGAAATCTTTCATCAAGTAATTGCTTGGAGAAGACACCTACACGCTCACCCAGAGCTTTCATATGAAGAATATGAAACTTCTAAGTACGTAGCCAATATTTTGGAGAATATGGGTTTAGAAGTAGAAAAAGGCATTGCAGGCACAGGAATGGTTGCTTACATCAATGGAAAAAATCCAGACAAAAAGACCATTGCGCTACGTGCAGATATGGATGCACTCCCTATCGTAGAAAAAAATGACGTTGACTATAAGTCCAAAAACGAAGGTGTGATGCATGCATGTGGTCATGACGTACATACCTCTTCTTTATTGGGCGTTACCCAATTGTTGCAATCAACCAAAGACGAGTGGGAAGGTAGGGTAAAACTTATTTTTCAACCAGGTGAAGAGAGGTTACCAGGTGGTGCTTCTTTGATGATAAAAGAGGGTGTACTAGAAAATCCAAGACCAAAAAGTATCATTGGGCAGCATGTAATGCCCTTGATAGATGCCGGACAAGTAGGCTTTAGAGAAGGTATGTATATGGCTAGTGCTGATGAAGTATATATCACCGTCAAAGGCAAAGGAGGACATGCCGCATTGCCAGAGTCTGCCATAGACCCCGTATTGATCGCCTCGCACATTATTGTTGCCTTACAACAGATCGTTAGCAGAAACTGTTCTCCCAAAGTACCCGCCGTACTTTCGTTTGGTAAAGTAGAGGCGCTAGGTGCTACCAACATCATCCCCAACGAAGTGAAAATAGAGGGTACATTCCGTACCATGAACGAAACTTGGAGAAAGGCAGCACACGAAAAAATAAAACAAATCGCCAACAGCATGGCGCAAGCCATGGGTGCCACATGTGAATGTGAAGTAAGAGTGGGCTACCCTTACCTAGAAAATGAAGTAGCGTTGACCAGAAAAATGAAAAACGCTGCTAAAGATTACCTTGGAGAAGAAAACGTACTAGACTTAGATCTTTGGATGGCAGCGGAAGACTTTTCCTACTACTCACAAGAAATAGACGCTTGCTTTTATCGTTTAGGCATTCGTAACGAAGATAAAGGCATTAACTCAGGGTTACATACGCCTACCTTTGACATAGACGAAAGCGCCTTGAAGGTAGGGCCTGGCTTGATGGCTTGGTTAGCTATTAACGAATTGCAAAGTTAAGTAGTTAATTTCCATTTATTATTTAATTAAATTATTGTTTCTTTTTTTTTAATTCGCTAACATAGCGTTCTATTTTAATTGAACTTCTCGATCATGAGTACGACTAAAAATAATATTTTAGAATTTGAAAATAAAGGACTACAATCTGTCGTCAGAGTCCTTGCTGTATTAGCTATACTTTTCTTCTTTTTAGTTTCTCTCAATATGATGGGAGGGATATTCAAGACGATAGGTAAAGATACTTCCAGAGCTATCTTGACGCTTACGAGCAACCCATTTGTTGGCTTATTTATGGGGCTATTGGCAACAGCCATCATACAAAGTAGTTCTACCACCACATCTCTCATTGTAACCGTAGTAGCTAGTGGCATTGTTCCCGTAGAAGCAGCTGTACCTATGATTATGGGAGCAAACATAGGTACATCAGTAACAAGTACTATTGTATCGCTAGGGCACGTAGCCAATAAAAATGAATTTAGAAACGCCATCGCAGGAGCTACAGTACATGATATTTTTAATATTTTGGTTACTCTCATCATTCTTCCGCTAGAGTTGGCGTTTGGTTTTCTTTCTGGTATTGCCAGAGCCATCGTCAACATTGATGGTGTAGCTGGTGAGGCTACTATAGAAAAATCTAAAGGATTCATGGACTATACAGTCAAAGCGGTAGCAAAGTATTTCAACTCTTTACTAGCAGAGCCTTGGATCATTATACTCATCTCATTTGTCATCTTATTTTTCTCATTGAGATACTTAACGGTTATTCTCAAAAGTCTTTTGATAGGAAAATCAGAAGAAAACATGCAAAAAGCTATCTTTGGTAGTCCACTAAAAGCGGTCCTTTGGGGTACGGGACTTACCGCTGCCGTACAGTCAAGTTCTGTTACCACTTCTATGACTGTCCCTCTAGTAGCTACTGGCAAGCTATCACTAAAAAGAGCATTCCCATTCTTGTTAGGTGCAAACATTGGAACGACTGTAACCGCATTATTAGCGTCTATAGGCACACAGCATCTAGGAGTAACCATAGCACTTTGTCATTTCTTATTCAATACCTTCGGTGTATTACTATTTATGCTATTACCTTTCATAAGAACCATACCTGTGAAAATAGCTGAATACATAGGTAGCTTAACCCTTAAAAACAGAATATATGGTTTTGGTTATATACTCATTGTATTCTTTGTGATCCCAGCCATTATGATATTCTTCTCTGGTATAGACTGGAAAGATGTCGAAAGCACTAGAGAACAAATTAGGCTAGAAGAAAAAATGAAAAAAGAAAAAGAACTTCAACAACAACCATAACCAAGATAATTTTTGTTGTTTGTTCCCTAAAAAAGAAACCACAATGCCATAAAGTATTGTGGTTTTTTTATTTTTACAGATCACTACTGCTTTACACAGCACACACTATGGCAAAAGAGGTTTACCAAAAAATAATTTCTAATAAAAAAGAAGGCAAAAAATCTATTGCCGTGCTTATAGACCCAGACAAAGTAACAGAAGAGTCTTGCAAGAATGTTGTCAGTCTAGCGAACGATCATGGCGTTGATTTTATCATAGTAGGTGGTAGCTTGATGACCTCTGCCAACTTGCACACTACCGTTGCCTGTGTCAAAGAAAATACTCAGCTACCGCTTATATTGTTTCCTGGAAACAATCTATACTTAGACCATAATGCAGATGCCTTACTGTTTCTCTCACTGATTTCTGGAAGAAATCCAGATTTACTTATTGGTCAGCATATCGCTGTTGCTCCCATTCTAAAAAATAGTGCGTTAGAATGTATGCCTACAGGCTATATCCTTATAGACGGCGGTAAACCTACCACTGTAAGCTACATCAGCAATACCACGCCCATCCCTGCGGAGAAAGAAGACATCGCTGCCTGTACCGCCATTGCGGGCGAACTTTTAGGCATGAAACTCATCTTTATGGACGCTGGAAGCGGAGCATTGACAGAAATATCGCCTAAAATGATACATCTCGTGAGTAAATCCATAGACATACCCCTTATCATAGGTGGAGGGATAAACACGATAGACAAAGTGAATAAAGCATTTGAGGCAGGTGCAGACGTAGTAGTCATAGGCTCGCAGATAGAAAAAAACCATGATTTTATTCAAGAATTGAGCAAGATAAAAAAGTCATAAGTTGAAAAAGATTAAAGAAAAAGGATTAAAGAGGGTTTAGGTCTTTAGATGACCCGTACGGCGGGAGCGAAAAAACTTATGTTAAGGTAGCTCTCGACACACAAGGACATGTTGAAAACACAAACTCTAATTTTAAACACATGAAACGAGCATGTCGAATGTCAAAGGTCAAATGTCTAATGTGATGTTAATACCAACAGATTAGTGCATGATTAAAAAACTCAAAGCCCATAGCTCATTGCCCAAGGCTTCTTCAACTTGAACACAAGAAAACATGAACACTTGAACACATGAAACAAGTATGTCGAATGTCAAAGGTCTAATGTCTAATGTGATATTAATACTGATAGACTAGTGCATGATTAAAAAACTTAAAGCCGATAGCTCATTGCGCAAGGCTTTTTCAACTTGAACACTCGAATACACGAACACTTGAACACATTAATAAGCCCATGAAAAATTATATAACACAGCACAGAGAACGTTTTTTAGAAGAGCTGTTTGAACTCATCAGAATACCTTCGGTAAGTACCGACGACGAGCGCAAAGAAGATATGACTACTACTGCCAACTTTGTGGCAGAAAAACTAAAATTAGCAGGAGCAGACACCACAGACGTAATACCTACCCTAGGGCATCCTGTAGTCTATGGCGAAAAGATCATTGATCCTAATAAACGCACTGTATTGGTCTATGGGCATTACGATGTACAGCCCGAAGATCCTATAGACCTATGGGATTCACCGCCCTTTGAGCCTACCATCAAAAACAATCGTATATATGCTAGAGGTGCCTGCGATGACAAAGGGCAGTTTTATATGCATATCAAAGCTTTTGAAACGCTTATGCAAAATGATGCCTTAGATTGTAATGTAAAGTTTTTGATCGAAGGGGAAGAAGAGATAGGATCTCCCAACCTAGAAACTTTTGTAGTTCAGCACAAAGAAAAGCTTGCTGCCGATATGGTCTTAGTGTCAGATACTAGTATCGTATCTATGGATTGCCCATCCATATGTACAGGACTTAGAGGCTTGTCATATGTAGAAGTAGAAGTTACAGGACCAAACAAAGACCTGCATTCAGGAGTATATGGAGGTGCCGTTGACAATCCTATCAATGTACTTTGTCAAATGATTGCTTCCCTCAAAGATGAAAAAGGAAAAATAACTATCCCTGCTTTTTACGACAAGGTAATAGACCTATCTCCAGAAGTAAGAGAAGCCATCAACAAAATTCCTTTTGACAAGCAAGACTACCTACAACAACTAGACATCGAAGAGGTAGCAGGAGAAGAAGGCTATACCACCGTAGA
>WTJX01000577.1 GCA_011524675.1 Cytophagales bacterium | reverse complement strand
GGCTTAAAAATTAGTCATAACCACATAGAAGATGTCCCTTATACTGCGATAAGTATGGGCTGGGGTTGGCTACATGAAAAAAGCATTATGAAGAACAACAGCATCGAAAACAACTTGATAAAAAATGCGGTCAACTATTTGGCAGATGGCGGTGCTATCTATACGTTGTCGCCACAGCCTAATAGTTTCATCAAAAACAACTATATCAACAACATTAAGATTAGTCCTATCTATGAAAGTCACTCACCAAACAGTGCGATCTACTGCGATGAAGGGTCTTCGGGCTTTACTATCTCAAACAACCTGTACCCTAGCTGTACTTCTGCTATAAAAGTTCATCAATGCGGAGAAATAAAATTGATAGAAGACAACTATACTCCGCGCTGGACAGCCATACAAAAAGCCGCTGGATTAGAAGAAAAACACAAAAAATTGCTTTTAAAGTAGCGATTAGCGAGCTGAAAGACAACAGACAAGCAACAAAAATAAACGTTTGTCTCTTGTCTGTTTGGAGATTTCGTCTTGCTTATATTGCTTCTAATTTTTGGGCAAAAATCACTTCATGTCTTACGCCTACTCCCTTAAAACCATGCACTGCGATAACGATCTCATAGTTATCTGGTACTTTAGTGTCAAAATGGGACTCTATTTCATCTGAGAATGCTTCGGTAAACATTTTCTTTGCCATGTAGTCTCTTGACATGTCTCCTCCCGAAAACAAAAACAAATAATGATGACCTTCAAAGACACTTTTTCGGATAAAATAATATGTCACTACATTCTCATCATTCCAAACATACTTTTTTTTCTTTCCTTTATCATTGATAGATATCTCTCTATTTCCTGCTTTCATTCCCGCAGTAATTTTTGAGAATTTATTACAAAAAAAGTAAGTAGGCAGCAGTTTATTTAAATCTCCCTCACCTAGGTTACCTATGAAGAGCATGTTTTTTTCTACTGATGACAAATGATTGCTCAAACCATAGTGGCTTTGCACACCTTGCTGTAGCAATGAATAATGTAGCTTCATTCCCAAAAACACATTATGAGGATCAACATGTGAGAAACCTGCTTTCTCAATTTTTCTATCAGGATAAGAATCTTGCAATTCTTTGAGCTTTGAGTTGGTATGTGGCAAAGAGTAATCACCATCCAACACATAACGATGCCTTACCAAGGCGGTATCATATTCGTAGTAATATTCTCGCTCACCTATCACGATCTCTAGGGGTGATGAGCTAGAAGTAAGAAGTGATTGTATAAAAAAGTGTTTTTTTACTTCTGTAAATATGCCTGAGCTATCGCCTTTGATATTGACTTCCTTATCCTTGTGGAAAAGCATAAAAGCAATGACTCCTAGCAGTGTACATGAAAGTGTGGCAAACAAAATAGTAGGCTTAGACAACCATGTCCCTTTCTGTGTAGGGGCTTCCACTTTTATTAGCTTAACGCTATAACCACCTTTTGGAATGGACAATTTTGTTGTTTCTCCTTTACCTTCGGTAAGGTAAAAAAGCTCCATTTTTTTCCTCAAATTATATACTCGTGTGCGAATGAGTCTATCCCGATCAGAAGAAGTAGAAGCCTTACTATCTGAAAGCAAATCTATTGCTATCACGATAGACTTTAACTTCACTCCTTTTTCTTCTTGCTCTATAAGGTACTTTAGTAGCTCTATCAATGATGCTTGCTTCTTAAAAACATCAGATTGAGCTAGCACTTCTAGTGCTTTAATTTTTTCTAAATACATATTTTTCTATTACAAATCATACGCTTGTGATTTTGGTAATTTCGTAAGCATGCGCTGAAACTTACAAGACAACAAATCTACAAAAAGTATAGACGCTAACTTCTCTTTTCATTGACTTATAAGTACTTTTGTACAAAAATTAATGTCCTTTCTTTTATACGATACCACCCTATTTTTTCTAAAGATATACCTTTCGTTGTCCTCTCTTTACAGTGCAAAATCCAAAAAGTGGTTGCAAGGACAAAAAGGACTAATCAAAAAAATACAAGAGGAACAAAACAAGTCCTCTCCTAGTATTTGGATTCATGTGGCTTCTTTGGGAGAATATGAGCAGGTAAAACCTATCATTGCTCGCTTTAAGGAAAGTCTTAATTGTAGTATAGTCCTTACTGTTTTCTCTCCTTCTGCATATCCTATCATCCAAAAAGAAAACCTAGCCGACTACAGCTATTACCTACCTTTGGATAAAAAGAAAAATGTAAAAAGCTTTCTCTCTGCTATTCGTCCACGTTTAGTACTGTTCGTAAAATATGAGTTTTGGTTTAACTATTGTGTAGAAATAAAAAAAAGAAACATCCCTTTCTTATCTGTCTCAACACGTTTGCACAAGCAACATTTCTTTATGAAGTGGTATGCAAAACCTTACCGCAAGGTACTACATGCTTTCACTCATTTTTTCACCCAAGATCAAGAGAGCAAAGACATACTAAATCATTTAGGTTTCTGCAATGTCACTCTCTCTGGCGATACACGTTACGATAGAGTGGCAGATATCGCCCATAATAAAAAAAATCTCTCCATTATAGAGCAATTCAAAAAAGACGCTAAGCTGTTGGTGATAGGCAGCAGCTGGTCCGAAGACATTGCCGTATTGCTTCCCTACCTAAAAACACTTCCCAACAACAGAAAGGTAATCATTGCCCCTCATAAGGTAGATGCCGAAAGCATCCAGCAACTAAAACAACAATTAGCCAATATTCCTTATGAATGCTACAGCAACTACCTCGCAAAAGATACGGATGTATTAATCATTGACAATATAGGCTTACTGTCTTCCATTTATCAGTATGCAGACATTGCCTATGTGGGAGGAGCATTCAATACAGGATTACATAATATCCTAGAACCAACAGCCTACGGCATCCCTGTCGTTTTTGGTCCTAACTACCATAAATATTCAGAAGCTAAAAACCACATTGAGCAAGGCATAGCCTTTAGCATTCATGATGCTACTGAATATATAACATTAATGACTACATTTGAGGAAAACGAAGAACTACTTCGCCAAATCAAAGAAAAAGCACTGCTTTTTATGCAACATAACAAAGGGGCGACGGCGCTGATCTTTGAGTACTTAGAAGGTTTCACAGTGATTAGTGGTTAGTGATTAGTGTTTAATGATTAATGATTAATGGTTAGTGATTAATGGTTAGTGATTAGTGGTTAGAGATTAATGGTTAGAGATTAGTGATTAATGATTAATGGTTAGAGATTAGTGATTAGTGGTTAGTGGTTAAGACTTGAAAGATATAAGAAGCAAGACAAAAGACATTAGAACGTAAAAACGTATTGACGTACAGACGTAAAGACTTTAGCAGCAGGATTTCATTCCACGAAAGAGGAAAAAGATTAAGGATTAAAGATTAGAGATTAAAGAGAGGTGTAGTGTGAATTGGTAGTTTATGCCTTTGTTCAGAGAAATGAAAAAATGAAAGTAATTAAAAAATGAAGGGTTCACAGTGATTAGTGGTTAGTGATTAACGATTAGTGTTAGATAAACTTTGGACTAAAGACTCAACACTAATGACTTAATACTACTTTGTCATCTTAGGGCGTTCCCTTCGGGTCGGGCTATCCGCTATATCTTTTTTGCCCTTTAAGGGTCAAAAAAGGATGCCGCTTCTATCCCTAACGCATAAAAAACGGGCTTTAGTTTTAACTTCGTAAAGTAGAATTAACGATTAGTGTTAAATAAACTTCGTACTAAAGACTCAATACTAAATACTCAAAAAACGTAAAACATAGAACGTAAAACGTATAGAAACACATGAAAATAGAAACAGGAATCGTCATCAAATCTACAGGTTCGTGGTACAAAGTACGAGCAGCAAAGCACGGTATCGTGAATGCGCGTCTCAGTGGAAAACACAAAATCAAAGGACTAAAGTCAACCAACCCACTAGCTGTAGGAGATCATGTAAACTTTATTTTTGAAAACTCTGGCGATGAGCCGTCTGGCGTCATTCAAAAAATACACCCTCGCAAAAACTATATCGTACGTAAGTCAATCAAAAAATCTGCACAAGCACATCTTATCGCTTCCAACATAGATCAAGCCGTTTTGGTCGTTACCATCGCAGAGCCTAGTACCTCTTTGGGCTTTATCGATCGCTTCTTGGTAACCTGCGAATCTTTTCGTATCCCCGTGCATATTGTTTTCAACAAAGCTGACTTATTTACTGAGGGGGCAAAAGAGTATTACGAAGCTGTAGCAGATATGTACCGTAGCATCGGCTATGAAAGTACGCTTACTTCTACCCTAGATAAAACAGGACTGGAGGATTTACAGTCTCTCCTGCAAGGAAAAATAAGTTTGCTATCGGGGCACTCGGGCACGGGCAAATCATCGCTCATCAATGCTATCTATCCTTCCCAAGAATTGCGTATAGGGGATATTTCCTCTTCCCACCTCAAAGGAAAGCATACTACTACCTTTGCAGAGATGTTTGAACTAGAACAAGACACCTATGTCATTGACTCTCCTGGCATTAAAGAGTTAGGACTTTTTGATCTTGACAAAGAAAACTTATCGCACTATTTCCCTGAAATGCGAGAAGTCATAGGACAATGCAAATTTCATAATTGTACTCACATACATGAACCCAAATGCAAGGTTATAGAACTTGTAGAAGAAGGCGTGATCCCTCAAAGCAGGTATGAAAGTTACCTCAGTATGTTTGAGGGTGAAGATCATAAGTATTGATATGGTTGATAGTCGATGGTCAATGGTTGATAGACGATAGACGATAGTCAATAGACGATAGCTTACAGTAGATAGACAATAGTCGATAGTCAATAGATGATAGTCAATAGATGATAGTCGACAGTAGATAGACGATAGTTGACAGTCTGTGATTGATATAGTAAAGCAAAAACTAAATTACCGTTGAATAGTACGAAGTGTAAAGTATCAAGAGAATGAAAGTGTTCTTTGTACTTCGTACTTTATACTTTGTACTAAATACTTACTATTGTTTTACTTCTTTCAAAGAATTGTATATGATCTTGTATGAACTCTTTTTGTTGATTTCTAACAAAAGCTCAAATTCTTTGGCATTTTTTACACCTCCTATTGCATTCAAGATATCGTCTATAAAGTCTTTTTTTGCAAACTGCTCGAAAACATATTTTCTAGCATCGGCAGCAGAGGGGAGTAAAAATAATACACTATGTCCTGATGAGGTGAACACTTTTTTAAACAAAAAGTATTTAGGGGCATCATGTATTTGCTCTTTTTCAAAGGCTAGTAAGCTGCCATCGTCTTGAACAAAGTGTGTGATCTTCAAAGGTTTGTGAAGGTAGCCATTTGCAAACTTGAAGCGTGTCTTTTCAAAGAAATCTACAAGTCCATACATGTCCCCAGACCCCATTTTGCTTATGAATACTGTATTATGACTTATTTGGCTAGTTTGGTCTACTGCTGTAGATTCCAAAATTCTGCTTGTTTGCTGTAGTTGCCCCCATTCTCTGTGTATTTCTGCTGCAAATATCAGGTTGTTTACGTCTGCATGGCGAAAGATGAATTCCGTATCACGAACAATCCTTTTAGGGTTTTTATCTTTGATTAAATTCAGTTTAAAAGGGTTTCTAGGTATATCTACATCCTCATCAAAGATAAATCTAAAGCGTCCTAAGCTTGGGTCATATTCGCTATAGAAACCTCTACTACCTACTATGATATCCAAAGGTTTGTGATAGTCGATCATATAAGAGATGAGTGATCTCTGAGGTACTATTGTATTATTTCCAAAAAAAAGAAAAAGGCTTAAGGCTACGATCACTATGGCAAGGGCAGCTATCCCAAACCACAAAGGCTTAGTGTTATCAATTACAACCGTATTATTTGTAGTGTTTGTTTTTTCGTTAGTATCTATTAGGCTTACCCGATACTCTCCTTTGGGAATGGAGATTTGTATCGTTTCATTCTTTCCTTCTGTCAAATAAAACATATCCAACTCCTTCCTAAGCTTGGAAACTTTGTTTCTGATGAGGGAATCTTGCACTTTGGTTTTGGAAGTTTTCTCGTTTGAAGAGAGTAAATCTATTGCCATAGTTGTAGATTTCACCTCTTCTTTGTTTTGCTCTGCTTTGATGAGATAATCAAGTATGCTCAAATACAATG
>WTJX01000190.1 GCA_011524675.1 Cytophagales bacterium | reverse complement strand
TTCTAACAGTCTCCTCTCTCTTCATGGAAATGAAGTTCATTCCCTACACCAAAACCTTAGGTATGAGCAGTTACAAGATAATACGCTGATATGGTTACCTTACGAAAAACAAATCTATAACGGCTTAGATAATGGCATATATTGGTTTAAGGTAGCGCTTAGCCCCTCAGAGCAGTACCGCATCATTCACTTTCCAGAATCTCATATTACCAGAGGTACACTATATGACCAAGGCGCAGAGATTTCTCCTCAAAAGAACAAGCGTTATCTCAGCTTCCGTATTCCCCCAAGCCGTCAAGCAAAAACCTATTATGTCAAGATTGATTGCTTCTTGGATGCTACTATCCCACTGAAGATCGAAAACGACCAAGCCTATTACCAAGCAGAAGTATTTGCCTATGCCAAAATAGGGCTCTATTTCGGGATTACGATTTTTATCTTAGTAGTTAATCTTTTTTCTTTTTTTAGCTTTCGCAACAAAACCTACCTGCATTATATGTTTATGGTGATAGGCATGGCGGTCAATGCTTTTTATAAAGATGGTATTTTTGCCTTGCTATGCGGCAAGTATGAAGGTATAAACGAATACTCCGAAGGCTTGCTAAACGCTATTGTAGTGATTAGTGCCATCTTTTTCACCAATAGTTACCTCAATATCAAAAAGCACTTGCCCAAGTGGCGTATCATGGGCATAAGCTTTGTCATACTCGCTGTCATCCTAGACATCTGCTTTTGCTTTACAGGCACATTCATTGTTTTTGCCCTTGCGGATATTTTCCATCTTGTAGCACTAGATATTTTTTGGGCTTCGAGTGTCATCTTATGGAAACGCTCCTTCGAGGCAAAACTGTTTGCCCTTGCCTATGGCATCCCCCTTCTCATAGCACATGGTTTTTATATCTTCCCGCACTTTGGCATTGACATCATAGCCCTACCCCTAAGCCTGTACAAAGCAGGTTCTGTATTTGAAATGGTATTCTTCACCTACGCCATCATGTACCAAGCAAAACGAATTAACCTTGAAAATAAAAAAATAAGAGCTAAGCTGATGCAGTATTCTGCCAAGATAGAAGACCTACAAACACATAAAAAAGAAATAAGCATACATGAACTAACAAAGACATATAAACTGACATTAAAAGAAGTAGATGTATTGAGGGAAGTATCTTTAGGCAAAACGAACAAACAAATAGGTGAAGTACTTTTTATTTCAGAAAATACAGTAAAGTACCATATCAAAAATATCTTATCTAAACTAGAGGTAAACACAAAGAAGGAAGCAGGAAAGAAGTTTTTGACTAAAATCAATGAAGAGTAGTTTTTTGGTATCCGTTCGGTAAACCACGTATTACTTTTTAGTTTTTTTGATAACTCGCTCCGTAAATTTAGTAGATAAAGCCTTTAGCAGTTAGCTTGTCAACCCATATTATGAAGGGACATTTACCCAACGCTTACCTATACTTTAGTTATTATTGACAAATACAATGAAATACCTTAACTTTCCAACATGGCAGAAGATCGTTATTTACAAGCATACCTTAAAAAACTGATGGAGAAAGAAGGTGGATTAGACTATTCACCTCTTACAGATAATGAACTAAAACAAATAGCTCTCGATACGGGCTTAAGCGAGACCGAATGGCTAGCATTGGTACAAGACGCCAAACATGCAGAAGAACGGGGTTTTCATTATTTGGACAGGCATAATCTTGAAGACGCGATCACCGCCTTCAAAGAGGCAACTTCTTTGTATCCAAACAACACAGCGTCTTTTTATGGTCTTGCTAAGGCTTTGTTTCTCAAAGGACAAGAGCAAGAAAACGAAGTTCTCTTTGAGCAAGCATTGACACATTGTGATAGAGTATTTACACTACAGCCCAACCATAAGGCTACCCTCGACTTACAGTCCAACATAAGAAAGCAACAAAACATCATTGACAGCAAATTACTGAGCAAAAGTAAAACCTCTCAATGGAAGAAAAAGGCTATTATCTATGTACCCATAGGGCTATCGCTTCTATGGCTCATCATTACCTATAACAGCATCACTACAGAAAGCGAAAATGTAGCTAGCGCATGGTCGCAAGTAGAAAATGTATGTCAGTCGCGTTACGATAAGATACCACAACTAGTCAAAGTGGTAAAGTCTGCGGTAGCACACGAAGAAAGCATACTCAAAGAGGTCTTAGAAGCTAATCATAAGGCAAGCCAACTGTCGCTTGATGCCGATAATCTTAATCAAGAGCAGCTAGAGAGTTTTGCCTTACAGCAAAACAAACTCAGTCATTCACTACAACAATTGATATTTTTAGCAGGAAAGCTACCCAAATTGCAGTCTTTGGAGAGTTATCTGAGCTTGCAAGACGAAATAGCAGGAATGGAAAACAGAATTACTGTGGAGCGCAGAAATTTCAATTTGGCAGTGAAGCAGTACAATCAAAAAGTAAAACGCTTCCCTGCCATGCTTTTACCTTTTAGTGTCAAGCCATATTATGCCGTTGACCAACATAAACTAAACCAACCTACATTAGATTTATAAATGAGTACTTTTTCAAAAATAGAGTTAGGGCGTATTCGTACAGCAATAGAAAAATTAGAAGAAACCTTCCCTATAGAGGTGATCCCCGTTTTTACGAAAAAATCTGCTAGCTATGGCATGGCAAGATTCAAAGCCTTGGTTATCGGAATCATAACCTCTTTTGTGGTAATGTACCTTGCCTATGAATACTCTTCCTTGGCATGGGCACCCCTATATTATCTATTTCTGCTAGGCATCGTATCTGTGCTATTAGTATCGGGTTTTGTACTCCTCATCCCTCCTATTCACCGACTTTTGATAGGTAAAAAAGAACTGCATAAGGTTACCTTCGAAAGAGCAAAAAACGAATACATAGATCAGAAAGTAGCCTCAAACCCTGAGCGCATAGGCATACTTATTTTCATTAGTTTTTTTGAACACCGTTTTCATATTTTATATGATAAAAAAGCCAATGCTTTTTTTGATGATAGCGAATGGAGGACTATTGTTCAAAACCTTAGTAGCATGATGAAAAACAGCTCCCCTTCTGATGCTTTAGAATATTGTATGGTAGAGATAGAAGAAGTACTCAAAGGAAAGATTCCTAAAAAAGATGAATTACCACCTAGTATGCTGCCCAACGAGCTACGGTTTGAATAATGTAAATTTTATGAGTTAAAGGTTGAAGGTTGAAGGTTGAAGGTTATTAGGCTTTACTCACAAGCAAATGATTAAACGTAAAACTACTGTGTCGAATGTCAAAGGTCAAATGTCGAATGTGTCGTTAATAGCGACAGATAGGACTAAAACGTTAAAAAAATAGACATTAGCCAGTTTTTAACGAAGAGCCAGAATGCAGGAGGATCATGATAAAAACTCAAAACGTATAGCTCATTGCACAAGGCTTTTTCAATTTGAACACTCGAATACAAGAACACTTGAACACATTTTAACCATATGAAAAACATCAGCTTTCTACTTTGTATTATTATATTATTACCTAGAGGAGTTCTTCTAGCACAAGACCTCAGGATAACGACAAGGGATGAATATTCCATTAGAAGCGGTAAAAAGGTAAAAGTAGGCATCATATACAAAAACAAGAGTGGTAATACATTCAAAACCAAAGGCATATTGAAAGGCTCTGTTCCTTGGAGACATTATAAAATAACATCTGACTATTGCAAAGTAAAAAAAGGACGGCTAAAACTAAGAAAGAAAGAAATTGACGAATGCGGTATTCCTATCACTATACACCACAAGAAAGATAATTACACCCAAGAGGTTGTTTTTCAAAGGCTATACAATGGGGATCAAGTGTTTGATTATAGATGGGTGGAAGATGACAATGAAATTAAATTAAATTTTTTCCAAAAGATTTTAATTGGTATAGGGCGTATACTCTTATCTGGTATAATACGTCATGGTAGTGATGGTTCTGATGCTCCTAGTTTGGTGGGTAGATTAGAGTTAATAAATCAGTGTGAACAAGAAATGCTACAGCTTAGTATTCATTATAAAGACAAAGAACATAAATACATTATTAACCCTAAGTATAAGGGGAATTTCATTATTAATCTTGAAGGTGAGAATGGAGAATCTGGCTATGCTGGAAGGGATGAGGGGAAGTACCTATGTGCTGGAGACGGTGGTGATGGTGGTGATGGTGGCGATGGTGGCTCTCTTCATTTATTAATAAATGAATCATGTAAAAAATATACCTACCGCGTAAAATTACTAAACGATGGTGGCAACGGTGGTAGCGGCGGTGACGGCGGTGAAGATAAAGAAGGTAATATTGATGGAAGTCCTGGAAATTATGGGAAAGATGGAAAGAAAGGAAAACCTATGACTATATCGTATCAATAAGTAGTTATGGGTTAAACGTTGAACGTGAAAGGTTGAAGGTTGAACCTAACATACAAGATCATGATTAAAAAACTCAAAGCGCATAGCTAATTGTGCAAAGTGATTAAAACGTAAAACCACCATGTCGAATGTAAAAGGTCAAATGTCTAATGTGGCGTTAATTCCCATAGGCTAGCGTATGGTTAAAACATGTATAACATACTGAAAACAATATGTTGATACTTCTGTCATAGAGAGTGAACAGACTTCTAAGAACTCAATAAAGCCGAGTAACGAAATCACAAATAGCAAATCACAAAAAACAAAAGTTTGTCATTTGTTTTTTGTGATTTTTGAACTCAATGACTAAGCACAAAATCTTAGTTATGCAAAGCCTTCTACAAGTCTGCTACTCAAAACGTAAAACCTAAAACGTATAACTTATAAAGTCAAAAACGCAAAAAATGAAACATTTCTCAATATCTATTCTCCTATCACTTTTGTTTCTGAGCTTCTCAGTTTTTGGAGAGGTCCCCGTATTTAAGAACTATGTCAATGACCTTGCAGAGATCGTTTCTCCATCTACAGAAAAGAATTTAAACCAAAAGTTAGCTGCTTTTGAAAAGCAAACAGGCAACCAACTGGCGGTATTGACCATCCCTTCTCTGGAAGGCGAAAACCTAGAAGCCTATGCTAATACTGTCTTTAATGAATGGAAAATAGGACAAAAAACACATAATAATGGTGTATTATTGTTGATTGCTAAAGGTGATCGTAAACTTAGAATAGAGGTAGGCTATGGCTTAGAGCATTTACTAACCGATGGTGAAGCTGGCAGAATCATACGCAAGGTCATCACCCCACAATTTAAGCAAGGAGATTTTGATCTCGGCATTACGCAAGGTATCCAAAGCATACAAGATGAAGTGCAAGGCTATGTAGGCATCCCCGAAAGGGAAAGCAACTACCAACCACCCTTTTGGCTTTTGTTTATCGCTTTCATAGCTCTAGTGGTATTGCTTGTTGTCTTATGGAAAAGTTATAAACGTTACCGCCCTAGGGTATCAGAAAAAACGGGTCGTAAGATGTTTCGTCTAAGCGAAAAAGAGGAAGATGCTTTTTTGACGGAAACAGAGCAATACGAAGAGCAAATTGGTTCTATAGATTATGATGTATGGGTTACCGCTGACCGTGGGGAGTACGAAGTGATTGCCTACAACAAATTTTTCTCGCCTTATGACGTATGTCCTAAATGCAATACAAAGGCTTTTGGCATAAGCCAAAGAAAAGTAATCACTCGCCCTACCTATTACCGCAAGGGAAAGGGAATCATGACCAAGACTTGCTCTTATTGTGATCATTCAGAAGAAGAATATTATTCGATAGCCAAAAAAGTAAAAAGCAGACCTCGGTCTAGTATGGGGGGTGGTAGTTCTTCGATAGGCAGAGGCGGTTTCTCCGGTGGAGGTTTCTCTGGCGGGGGTTTTTCAGGAGGTGGCGGTGGCTTCTCTGGTGGGGGTGGTGCTAGTGGTAGTTGGTGATTTAGTGGTTAGTGGTTAGTTGTATTAATGAGTGTTGAGTTATGAATTATGAGTGATGGGTGAAAAACCAAAAATCAAATCACAAATCACAAAAATTAAACAACTAAGTGCTAAAAGCTTGTGGAATGGACTATCGACCATCGACTCGTTAAAGACGTATAGACATATCGGCGTACAGACATAAGGACGTTCGTAGCTGGATTTTATTCCACGAAAGTGGCGCAAGCTAATTAATAATTAATGATGTATAATG
>WTJX01000186.1 GCA_011524675.1 Cytophagales bacterium | reverse complement strand
ATTATATTCAAAGGAAGCTAGTATTAGTATTCAAAGCAGGTAAAGTTACGTTAAAAAAGACGCTTTACGGTCGGTGGAAGCTGAGGGAACAATATTTTGATAGAATGAAAAATAGGAGGTGTAGCAAGTTGTTGGGAGTCTTAAAATTTGATAAAGAAGGCAAATTAAAAGAGTGGCAATATACTTACCGTCCAAATCAGCGTAGATACAAGGCAAAATGAAAAGAATACTAATCAAATCTAATATCATTATACTTCTATGTACTTTAGCTAGTTGTACAATTTTTAAAAATAAGAATCCCAAGGAACTTAATTTTTTGAAAAGTGAAAGCCATAGAATATATGTGATCAATATTTTTTCAGAAATAAGATTGAAAGAAAATGGTGATATATACCTAAAAGCATCTCCAGATATGCACAAAACGGTGAAGTTTTATACTGATGAAAGTGATAAGGAGTCTAAGCCCGTAGTTCCAAATGATTCATATGAAGTACATAAGGAAAATGTTTTTAAAGCATATACCATTACAGATGGTCCTCATGCAAGAGGTGATTATAAGACATATATTATAAAGAGAAAAAAGGATCGATGTAAATACAGATTCATATATGAAAGAGTGAGGTATTCAAAAGGTAGAGTTTTTAATAATATCAAGAATAATACAGTAGGTAGCGTATATTTCGATGAAGATGGGAATGCTATATGCTATACAAAAAAGGTAACAGCAAAAAAAAATATTTGGACACGTAACTATTGGAAGAAAGCTAAAGATGAAAACATTGTACTAAAAATACCTGAGTAAACTTTTTTAAAAGTTTGCTCAATACATTTAGTGTTCTTGTTCGTACACTATGCGTTAAATTTAATAAACAATAAGGTCAATGTTTTACACTTATCTTCCTTCCCTCACGACATAACGTTTTCACTATAATTCTTTATTCATCATTTTGTTCTTATTACATACTTAATTTCTTTTTGTTTTATCAAAAAAGTCCCCTCGATTATTTATTATACGTTATTTTGACACTAAAAATATTTATTTAAAATCATTCTAAATATATGATTTTGTGTTATTGTTATGTTATTTAAAATACTGTATATCAATGACTTATGTCTTTGTATGAGGTGTGGTTGAGAAGCAAGGGGTATTTTTTTTAACAACTTATTGGTTAGAAAATCATCGCGTTGTAGTTTTGTGCCAATATTTGAGCAGAGAAGCAAAATGATACACAATCAAATAAAATTTAGAGGTTTGAAAACGACACTATCGACCTTCCTTTCGATTCTTTTTTTATCCATTTCCATACATTCTTTTTCGCAAACTATACCTTCGGATGAAGCGGCAGTTGCTGCGGGTAAAAAGCTATTTGGATTAAACTGTAAATCTTGTCACGCGCTGAATAAAAAGCTCATAGGTCCTGCCTTGGGTGGTGTTACAGCAAAATATGATGCTTCATGGTTAATCAAATGGATTAGAAATAATGAAGAGTTAAGAGCTTCTGGTGATGCACAAGCTATCGCTGTATATGAGCAATTCGGTAAGCAACAAATGAATGTCTTTACGTCATTAAGTGATGAAGATATTTTAAATATCTTGGCTTATACCAATGCAAAAGAACCTAGCGATCCTGCTAAGGGTAAAATAGAGGTTGATCCAAAAAACCCAACAAGCAATGCAGATTCATCTTCATTCAACATTATATTAGGTGTAATCTTAGTGGTACTTCTTTTAGTTATTGCTGTATTAATACTTTTAACTACTGTATTACTTAAAACATTAAGAAAGAAAGAAGAGGATGAAGAACTAGATGAAATAGATACTGAGTTCATCAACAATAAGACTAGCCTTCTTGATTTAATTAAAAATCCAATCTTTATAGGCGTAGGAGGTTTCTTATCTACCCTAGTGGTACTTTACCTCATCATTACTAAAGTGCTTTACGGCGTAGGTGTTTCACAAGGTTATGCACCTGAGCAGCCTATCGCTTTCTCACACAAAATACATGCTGGACAATATGGAATAGATTGTCAGTACTGTCATACAGGAGTACGCAAAAGTAAAAATGCAAATATTCCTTCTCCAAACATCTGTATGAACTGTCACGCACAGATCAAGACAGATTCTCCGGAGATCAAGAAAATACACAAAGCCATTGGATATGTTATCACAGATAAAGAGAATAACATTGGTGAATATACAGGAGAGACTCATCCAATAGAGTGGGTAAGAATCCATAACTTACCAGACTTAGCCTACTTCAATCACTCACAGCACGTACAGGTAGCAGGATTAGCTTGTGAAACTTGTCACGGTGAGATCAAGGAAATGGATAAAGTATATCAGTATGCTCCATTGACTATGGGTTGGTGTATCAACTGTCATAGAGAAACTAATGTGAACGCTAAAGGAAACGAGTACTATGACAAGTTGTTACATATTCACGAAGAGAAAAACGCAGACGAGCCAATGAAAGTAGAAGACATCGGTGGTTTAGAGTGTGCTAAATGTCATTATTAATTCAGAAACAATAGATTAGTTAGTATATAAGTAATGGGAAAATCAAATTACTGGAAAGGATTAGAAGAGCTAAATCAGGAGCCTGAATTTTTAGCATCCGCAAACGAAGAATTCTCAGAATTACTTCCGTCAAAAAGTGAGTTTGAAAGTGTTGATAGTCAAATATCTGACACTACGAGAAGAGATTTTTTAAAAGCAATGGGATTCACTGTTGCTGCTGTATCATTGGCAGCTTGTGAGGCACCTACGCGTTATGCTATCCCTTATGTAAATAAGCCAGAGGACGTTGACCCTGGTATAGCCAACTATTATGCTTCTACTTATGTAGGTGATGGTGAGATCACTCCTATTGTTGTCAAAACAAGAGAAGGAAGACCTATCAAAATAGAAGGTAACAAACTATCTGCCTTCACCAATGGTGGTACAAGTGCTAGAGCGCAAGCGTCTGTACTTTCATTGTATGACAGCTCTAGGCTTACATCTTTTCAGCACAAGAAAAGAGGAGAGGGAGCTTTCAATGGTGTTACCAAAGATGCTGCCGATAAGTATGTTATCGACAAATTGAAGCAAATTAACGCTGCTGGCGGTCAAGTAAGAATTCTTGCTAACACTATTGCAAGTCCTACAACACATAAATTATTAGCCGACTTTACTGCTGCATACCCTACTACTAAGCTGGTAACTTACGATGCACTATCTGTAAGTGGTTTAGCCAAGGCACACCAAGGGTTAGTACCTTCATATGATTTTTCTAAAGTTGCTTGTGTCGCTAGTTTTGGCGCAGACTTCTTAGGTACGTGGCTATCACCTGTTTCATTTTCTACGCAGTTTGCAGAGACAAGAAAGGTAGGTAAATCTAAGAATACAATGTCTAAGTTGTTTCAGTTTGAGTCTAATATGTCTTTGACTGGTGCTAATGCTGACGAAAGATTCATGACGAAACCTTCTCGTGAGCCATACCTTATCTTAGCATTATACAATATTATCGCGAGAAAATTTGATGCTCCTTTAGTGAGTGCTGCAAAGCTTGATGAGAAAGAGACAGCACAAGTAAAGAAAGTAGCAAGCAAGTTGATCGAAACCGCAGGGAAGTCTCTTGTTATTTCTTCTTCTAATGATGATGCTGTACAGCTAGTAGTAAAGACAATCAATGAGCTTTTGTCTAACTATGAGCAAACACTTAGCATTGCAAAACCTCTTTACATCAAACAAGGTGATGATACTGAGATGGTTAACTTCGTATCTGAATTGAATGCGGGGAAGATAGACGCAGTCATTACTTTAGACAGTAATCCAGTATATGATTTTGCATTAGGTGCAGACATTGCCAAAGGATTAAAAAAGACAACTTTAGTAGTATCTATTGCAGATAGACTACACGAGACGGCTTCTTTAGCTGATGTAGTTTGTGCTTCACAACACTACTTAGAGTCTTGGGGAGATGCAGAGATCATCAAAGGATCTTACTCTTTGATACAACCAACCATACAGCCATTGTATGAGAACACTAGAGCCAAAGAAGAGAACTTCCTATCTTGGATGGGAGCTACAGACTCTTTCTACGAGTATTTAACAAAAAATTGGAAGACTACTATTGCTAGCCAGCAAGGATTAGCCGCACAAGAGTTTTGGTTAAAGAGTTTAGAAAGCGGAATCTTCGTTTCTTCTACAGCTTCACAAACAATCACTACAGCTAGTGAAGAAGCAGCTTTATCGTTATCTGCTGCTGCAAACAGAATATCAGCTACTTACACTAAAAGTACAGGATTGGAGCTTGTTACTTACGAAAAAGTAGGAATAGGTTCAGGAGTAGAAGCTAATAACCCTTGGTTACAAGAGTTACCAGATCCTATCACGAAAGCGGTATGGGACAACTACCTTACGGTATCTGTTGCTATGGCAGAGGAAAAAGGATGGAAAGACGGAAGTGTTGTAAACCTTATCGTAAAAGGAAAAGCTCAAGTGAAGCTTCCAGTATTGGTACAGCCAGGTCAAGCGCCACAAACTGTAGGTTTAGCCTTAGGATATGGTAGAGAGAAAGCAGGGCCAGTAGCCAATGGTGAACACCTTACGAACAGTATGAGAAGGTTTAAGCCTAGCAAAAGAGAGGCAAACGTTATCGGAGCTAATGCTTATCCATTCTTAGGAATAATTAATGGTTTAGTATCATACTCATCAGGAGATGTAGAGATCACAGATGCTGGAGAGTTCTATGCTATCGCAAGAACACAAACGCAGCAAACCATCATGGGAAGAAACAACGTGCAAGAAACTACACTTGCTGAGTTTGTGAAAGACCCTAAGAAGATTAAAGAACATTATAAGGTAGAAATTTCTACAACAGAGGGTAAAAAAGCACCAAAAGAGGTGGATATTTGGAAACCTCAAACCAAAGAGACACATAAATATAACAATCACCACTGGGGATTAGCCATTGACTTAAACACATGTTTTGGTTGTAGTGCTTGTGTGGTTTCTTGTCATGCAGAGAACAATGTTCCAGTAGTAGGAAAAGACGAGGTATTGAGAAAGAGAGATATGCACTGGTTGCGTATTGATAGATACTATAGGTCTGCTGAAGAGATGGAAGGCAAAGGTGAAGAAGCTTCTTTGGAGCAATTATCTAACCCTGCCGAAAACCCAGAAGTGGTATTCCAACCGATGATGTGTCAGCACTGTAATCACGCTCCATGTGAGACAGTATGTCCAGTATTGGCAACGACTCATAGTACAGAAGGTCTTAACCAAATGACTTACAACAGATGTATAGGTACGAGATACTGTGCTAACAACTGTCCGTACAAAGTAAGAAGATTCAACTGGTTTGCTTATTACGATGCTAAGATAGGTTTAGAGAAAGAGTTTAAGCACGTCAATGTTTCTATGAACGATGCAATGGGTAAAATGGTATTGAACCCAGACGTAACGGTAAGAGCGAGAGGGGTAATGGAAAAATGCTCTATGTGTGTGCAGAGAATACAAGCAGGTAAGTTAAAAGCTAAAATTGAGAAGAGAAAACTCAAAGATGGTGATATAGAGACAGCTTGTGCTGAAGCTTGCCCTAACGATAGTATTGTATTTGGTGATATGAATGATCCAAAGAGTAGAATATCTATGGCGTTGAATGAAGAGAATGCAGATAGAAAATATCACGTATTAGAAGAATTAAACGTATCGTCTAATGTTTCATACATGACAAAAGTCAGAAACAAAGGATAAGTAATTAGTGAATCAATTTTTAATTTAAGAAATAAGTTAAAGCATGGAAGTAGTATCATCAGTAAGGCCGCCGTTAGTCACAGGAGGAAAGACGGTAAGCGATGTTACCAATGACATTTGCAAACAAGTAGAGGGTAAGCCTTCCATTAGTTGGGTATTGGCTTTTGGAGCTTCTCTTACAGTATTATCTATAGGTTTTATAGCTATCTATAGAACACTTGCCTATGGTATAGGTGAGTGGGGACTAAACAAGACTGTAGGTTGGGCATGGGATATCACCAACTTTGTATGGTGGGTAGGTATTGGTCACGCGGGAACATTGATCTCCGCAGTACTTTTACTTTTTAGACAGAAATGGAGAATGAGTATCAACAGAGCAGCAGAGGCAATGACCATTTTTGCTGTAATATGTGCTCTTTTGTTCCCTAT
>WTJX01000630.1 GCA_011524675.1 Cytophagales bacterium | reverse complement strand
GTCTAAAAAGTAAGTGTTACTAAAATCAGTTTCCTGGAATTGTACATCTATAAAATCAATTCTCTTTAAAAATTTCGACTTATTAAAATTAGCTGTTTTCGTAAAATTGATGTTTATAAAAACTGTCTTTGAAAATTCGGCGTTGTTAAAAATAACATTCTCTATAAATAGCGTATATCCAAAATAGCTAGTGTCTAAGAATTGACTATTACTAAAATTAACTGTTTCGGAAAAAATATTATTATGAAAATTTGCTCCTTCTAAAAATTGAGCACTACTAAAATCGGCTTTTTCTGAAAATTCAGAATCAAAAAAATATCTCTTTTCGATACCCCTTCTTTCTTCAGCCCAAACTGTAGTAAATGACAAAGTATAAAAGAGCGGGAGAATATATAATAAAAGATGTTTAGATGTGTTCAAGTGTTTGTGTGTTTAGGTATTCATGTTGAAAAGCTATAGGTTTTTGAGTGTTTTTAATCATCTTCTTATAGAATAGCACTTAGTTTAATTGTATAAAATTAGCTATATTCTATGAATTATGCTGTAGCGAGTGGTTATAATTTGTAGATGATACTATTTTTAGAGTATAAGACCGTAAGGTGTTGATGTGCTAACTCATGGTGAGTTTGTTTCTCTTTTACCACTTCCGTGGAATCAATTCATGGCGTTTACTGCGTATGTAGCAAGAAAGGGCTAATAGGTTTTAAAAATCTGTTAGGTCTTATTTATAAGGAACGAATCTAAGAATATAGGCTGGATTTCATTCCACGAAAGTGGCTTTACTATTTTAGAATGAAGATTGAGGTTTTTAGAGAAAATGGGTTTTTGCATTTAGTAAACTTTTGCCAAAAAATGACAAGGTAGTTATAGTTCTAAAACTTATGAGAATAACTAAAGTTTACTAAATTTTCCGTATTGAAAAAATAGTCTTCACGAAAGATAAACCCTAATTTTAGTTGTTTGGTCTCACTTATTTCTGCTCTGAAAAACAAATTGCTTCGTACTGAACCAGCGACATAAAAATCAGGTGAATAAATATCTTTATCGGTTTTGAGTCTGGCAGCCGACATACCTAGGCCAAAATCCAACCCACAACTAAAGACATGTACTCTTACTACATCAAAGCTAAAGTACGTATCTAAGTATAATCTAGTTGCTTTTAATTCATTGCTACGATATACGTTACCTCCCAAATCACCATTGAGCTTTAGTCTATTCCATAACACTCTCTTAGAAAAAGTAACAAAAAGACCAAGTCCTGTTGCATTGACTTCCTCATATGTACTAGAGGTAGTGTCTGGATAAGGATCTTCAATATAGGCATCAAAATAGCCGGAACTGATACCTGCGCCTATACTATGTTTCGAGCTTTTGAAACGACTCTCAAAACGCTTTGGGCTAAGTAAACCAGGTTCTTTTTCTCTTACCTTTCTTTCTCCAGGCTTTGATAATAGGATTATAGGTTCAGATTGAGCTTTTAGGTGATGATTTATCGCCAAGCAAAGCACTAAGGTCAATGTAGTATATACTCGTATCATGTTCTAATCAAATTGAATAACACAGTTTACACCAGTATAGAAGAAGTTTTTCTTATGTGTTCCTCTTTGGAAGCGTATGGGGATAAAGTGCCATCCTATCCTTTTGTTTGTGTTTACTCTATAACTTAGTTCTAAGGAAAAGCCTAAGTCATCATCAGAAACTCTTTTGATTTCTTTTGATAGCCTACTGATTTCAAACTTTCTCCCTCTTATTCCCATATAATAAATCCCTGTACCTATCATTAAGGAAGATTTTTTCCATCCTATCACATCCAATATACCCGAAAAATTAATGCCAGATAGGCTTAGTGTTCCTTCTGAATTTGGTTCATGGTACGTAACGTTTAAGTTAGCCTTATTCAAGCCTAGCTTCCAATAAAAATGATCGCCATAAGATAGCACACCACCTACAGCTTCAAAGTTAAACGTGGATTGATCTATGCTAAAATCATCATTATAATTATAGTGTAAAGCACCTAAACCTAAGCCTGTAAAGTAATGCTTGTTTTTTTCTTTTTCAGCGTAGGAATGATTAACTAAAAATAAAAAAAGTAATGGATAGAAAAGTTTCATGAGTTTAAAATGTGTTCAAGTGTTTGTGTGTTCAAGTATTCAAGTTAATAACTGTCTGATATTTAGATAATTACTCCATGTTTTTAACCTTCAACCTTCTACATGCTCGTTTCATAAGTCTCAAGGTTGTAAAGCGGATTAGTCTAACTTTAGGTAAATACGTTTTGTGGTGTCTAGCAGTACCGTATCTGTGTCTAAGCTTACATGAACCACAAATTGTACGTCCTTTTCACTATCTGGAAGTTCATCTAGTTTTAGATAAAAACCTTCATAGCCTTCATTCAAGAAGTAGAGCAAGCTGTCATAGTTGACTTCCTGATTATTAAAATCTCTACTTCCATAATAATAACCTGAGTACATGAGGAAACTAACAGCAGGCGTTATATCGCTATTTGCACTATAGTCAGCATTATAGTTTATAAGGCTTTCTATCCATAGACTATCTACATACTGTATCGGGTAGGTATTGTTGTATATTATTATTGATCTATAATCATCATCGCATGTAGTAGCCATAGCTTTTGGAAAGAATGAAAAAGAAAAGGCTTGGCATTGGCTAGTGTCATAATTATATGTATCATCAAAATCAACCAATAGTTGATAATCTTCAAATAATGCAGTGTCGCAGACATCATTAAAGATAGGGTAATAGGTAGTATCCTCGGTATAGCTACTGTATTGAGCTACAGAATCCTTTTTAAGGTTAAAAATACTGACCTTATCTCTGTCTTTATAATAGATCCCTTGCTCAGTATCATCGGGCCAGCAGCAAGAGGGGAGCTGTAGTAATGTGAACCCAAAAGCTAAAAGCTGTATAAATGTAAATAAAACCTTGTTTGTCATAGTTGTAATTGTTGACTAAATCTAGTGATTCGCTACGAAACAAACAAATATTTTATATTGAAAATTCTATATTTATTGTTTACTTAACCTTCGCTTAATGTTTTGTTAATAAAAGATGTGTTGTGGTGATGCTGGCGAAGACGATAAGACTTTGAGATGTAAGACAAAAGAGATAAGAGTATAAAGCTGTATAGATGTGTAAGGTATAATAAGGGTTGGAAGGCTTTGCAAAAGATGGTTTTGCAAAGCCTTCTATTATTGTACGACTACTTATGCATTTTTCATCCTAGAAAAACTCACTTACGATAGAAAAGAAACGCTAGATAGTAAAATCACAAAAATCAAAATGTTGTTATTTGATTTTCACCATTCATAATCGTTTCAAAAAAGCTAAGGCAATACAGTAGAAGTATCCGTTTGGTAAAGTACGTATTGTGTTTTAGCTTTTTCAACAAGCGTTTAATTAACTCCTGTTTTTGAAAAATACAAAAAGGTATTGACTATTGACCATGGATTGATTGCTCAAAAAAACGAATACTTAAAGGTGTACTTTACCTAATGCTTACGTTTTCAGTATTTCACTTCTTTTTTTTGATTTATTACTTAACAAGCATAAACAAGCTCAGTAAGCTTTAAATTAACTTTTCATCATCGTAGCTACGCATATTTGCACATAGATTTTTGAAAAAACTTACTTTTTATATTCTAAAAACCACCTTGCGATCATGACAGCAACAAGCATAGTCTCAGCAGAACTTTTTCGCATAGGGTGTATCACAGCATAGTGTTTTTCAAAGTGAGCTACTCATCTTAAAAGTAGAGCGAGATAGCTTTTTTGTCATTTGGAAAGTACATCTGTCTGCATCAAAACATATTGATTTAGTACGGGCTATACTTGTTAGAAGGCATTGCTAAAAAGCAAAAAATAGAGAAAGCAAAGCTTGTTGTCATCTACTTTTTTATTAAACAAACGAAAACGAATATTCAATGAAAACAATATTTATAGCGATGGCATTGTGCCTAACCTGTGGCTTATATGCACAAAATGAACTGATACGTTTAGATAATCCTGAAACGTACACTAAAATAGCTGTAGGATTTAGATCAAATAGTGCCCGCAAACTTGTCGTCTATCAGTATAAAACCTATCTGAGTTTTATAAAGGAAGATAGTACGTATACTTATTATGAGTTTGACGGTACTAACTATACAGAGTTTACGGCGGATGGCAATTTACCTTCATCAGACTATACTGTACCAGGTTCTGGAGTAGAAAGTATATACCTCAAGGCAGACGATCCTTCATTGCTCTACCTCAGAATCATAGACAATTCATTAAAAGTCAGTTTCTATCAGTGGGATGGTACTACGCTTAGTCTTTTAAGCTCTCCCCAAGACTTAGATGAGAGTGGTATTACCTATGGTTATATTGGAGAACTAAATAACAGTTCTTACTTTGCTACTGATGACAATGTAGGAACGAGTTTATTACTCAAAAAAGTAGGTACTAACTTAGTAAAAGTAGAAAACCCTACGGAAGCTACTAAAGTAAACAGTGAAGGTATAGTAGGTATAAGGGGATTTTTGGCAGTAAACAATGTAGATAATTTGGCCTATGTTGCTATGGTTACGGATGATGGTGTTAACCACCTCGCACTGTTTGATGGTGAATCGTTCACTTACATCAAACCAGAAGAGCACGACACGCTAAAATATATCAGAAGTATTGACGATAGAACCATAGGAGCAGTATTTAAAAATGCAAGCGGTGTAAACGAGCCATTTATTTACGATGCAGCAAGCAATGAATTTCACGCCATTACGGGACATACGCCAACGCTTACCCGTGGGCAAGGCGCTATTCATGGAATAATAGTACTCGGTGGTGTATTGTACTATGGTTATGGTTCTAGTAGCAAAGAAAACGAAATATATAAGGTAGATCTATCTACGTTTACGGCTATTGAAGTATCAGATATGACACCAGACGAACATTATTTAAGTGGTTTTAATGCGGTAAGCAGAACGATAAATAACAATACCGAAATAGTCTATAGAATCAGAAAGCTATCTAATAATGCTTTTGATTTGGCTCATTATGATGGAACTACAACCACACTTATTCCAGCACCTACAGGTTATAACGGACAAAACGCTAGAGGTGTTTTTACCTTGAGTAACTTTGACAAGGCAGGAAATGATAAAATATATGTACGATTGAGAGCAGATAGATATAACACAGACTTCCCTAATGGTTCAGGGCAACTTTATGTCTACAATACTACGAGTAAAACAATGACTGGTCCTATTACTGTGCCAGAGACTGATACTGATGTGTTAAGCTGGGGGTATAATTCCTTTTCGTTTAGTCTAGGCAATGATGTCTTTCACATTTATAGGGATGATAATAAAAACAATGTTTTTTATAAAGAAGAAAATGTTTGTATAGAGCAAATCAATCCAAACCCAATTGCAGTATCAGTAACAGCACCTAGTTATACCGTGCCTTCGGGTAACTATAGCGTTACTACCGATGGTACTTACAAAGATACCATCATGACACAGGCGGGTTGTGACTCTATCATAGCGTTGCAAGTTAGTTTTCTAAGCCCTCCAGTAGTTACTGGTCTAAGCATAGTAGATAGTCCCATAGATGATGGTGTAGAAGTAATAGATAGCACTTACAGTCAAGGAGAAACCATCTATGTGAAAGTGAGTTACTCTGGTAATATTGTAGCATCCAATGCCTTGAATAGCAACCCTACTATCCAAATCACTTCTACTGGAAAAGACTTGGTATATCACTCCTATCATGAGAATTCACTATACTTTGCTTATACCGTATCTGATGATGAACAACTCATTACTGTGATGACATTGGCCGATGAAATCACTCTGAACAATGGTGAAATATTAAATGATCACTTAGATAATAATGCTTCTTTGGATATAAGCGGTGTGAATAACCTTACCGGAAATATCTTGACCGATAGCAAAGACGCGATCACTTTATTGGAAGAAGCTATCTCTCCTAATCCTTTTTCGAATGAGATTAATATCAATTTATCTTCTTCGGAGAATATATCTATTATGCTTACAGACTTAAATGGTAAAATCATCTTACAAGCTCAAAATACGGAAAGTATCGCTACCGAAGAGCTTTCTAGTGGTATGTATCTGTTGCATATAGAGGACGGTAAGGGGCACAAGGCTTACGT
>WTJX01000707.1 GCA_011524675.1 Cytophagales bacterium | reverse complement strand
GTGGTGATACATGGTGTAAAAGATTCTCCTTCGGTCAATGACACTAAAGACTCACTGCCCCAAGGAGAGGATGAAGAACAATTTACTGAGGGTACAGCAGAAATAGGAATAAAACGTTCAAAATATAAGGTAAAGCATGTGTCTTTTGAAAAAAACGAAGATGCAAAAAGCATTGTCATGAACATACCCGGTGTGATAGAAAGTGAAGACGGACTTACTTCTGGTGGTGAAGAAATCGTCAAAATATTGGTCGATGGGCAGCAATATTTTGGAGACAATGTGCAAATGGCACTAAAAAACATCCCTGCTGAAGTAATAGAACAGGTGGATATCATAGAAAGTAAGAAACTTGGCGGAGGAAAAAAAATAAATATTATTCTTAAAGAAGATAAAAAAGATGTCTTCTTTGGAGATCTACAAACGGGAGTAGGAAATAAGTCTAGGTATCAAACCAAAGCCATTGTTAACCGTTTTGGAAACAAATTAAAACTCAGCGCAATTGTAGATTTTAATAATATCAATAGAACGGATATCCAATTCAAAAAACGAAAACAACTGTTTGAAGACCCTTTAGAAAGTCCTATTAATGCAAAAAATGGACTTATCGCTAGCGATGGCATAGGACTAAATCTTAATCTAACTCCCAAAAAACAACAAGCATTAAACATTAGTTACCTATACCACAAGACAGATAGAGACTTATTGAGAAACATCAATAGGATATTTGTTACTGACGACATTCCTTTTGACACCTTCCAAGAAAACAACATCCCTATGAAAACAAAAAAACATGAGCTAAAAACGAGCTATGCACATGCCTTTATCTTTCCTAATGCTACAAGCTTAAACACTAAACTCGCTTTGAATTATCAAAGTGAGTTTCACAACAATGCAGATATCCTAGACCTTTTTTCAGATGAGTTGGTATTGACCAAAAGGGTAGAAAATAACAAAGATGAGAAAAACACAAGCTATGATGCTACTGCCTCTTTGAATTATGAGATTCCCCTTACAAAAGATGAGAAATTAAAGCAGGAAAACCATGTTACTCCTTATATCAATTTCAGCCTACTCAAAAAAGATGGTGAAGGGCCATTTACACGAAATATTTTCACTGGAGTAAATGCACTAAGTAATCATCAAAAAGGAAAAAACACCTTAGAAAATGATGAAACGAAAGTGTCTAGTGGTATTCAATTGAGTAAGTCAATAGCCAATAAACAACGTATTTTCTTTAAAACGAGTGTGTATTATCAAAAAATGGACAACAACCGCTTGATCTCAACAGATAATATCAGTTTCAACACAACTACAGGTGATACTACAAAGCATATCGTCGGAGAGCTCTTGCAAGAACAGTTCATTGACAAAAAAGGAATGAATGCTTCTGTACAATATGAAAAGATACTTTCGAGTAAAACTAAAGTAGGGCTGAGTTATGCTATGGACCGATCTACAGACCTATCTGAGCGTATTCGTCATAACTCACAAGAAGGTATTTTTGTAATAGATACTGGACAGAGTAGTTCATTCAAAAAAGATTATTCTTTTCATAAACCAGGTGTTTCTTATCATCATGATGCTGGCTGGGCATTGCTAGACGCAGGATTCAAACTACAGTTTTCTACACTGAGGGGGACAAACACCCTCTTTGATGCTTCACTTACCAAGCATTTTACCAATATTTCTAGTTTTGTCAATCTTACCTTTTACCTTGACACTGCCAAATCACAAAAAATAAAACTTTCGTTTCGTTCCTTTGTCAAAGAACCAAGCATGCAACAACTTCAGCCGATTACTATTTTTTACAATGCCACACGACTCTATACAGGTAATCCAGAGCTCAACTTGGAGCAGTATTATTCTGCCAATATTAATTATTATTTGCTTGACAAAAAGACAAACTCTAGCCTTAGTACGATACTCTCTGCCACGATCGTGGACGATAAGATTTTCAACGAATTGACCATTGACTCATTATTTGTGAGAACGACAAAGCCTCAAAACGCTATTTTTCAATATGAGCTAAAAGGAGTCATTCAATGGAAATGGAATATTAAAAAGAATGGTCCTGTCGTAAGTGGTGAACTCACCAAATCAATTGATGTGAAACCTTTTTCATTTCAAAGTCAACTTACTGGAAAAGACGTAACAACACATGAAGAAGGTGTAAGCCTTGCTATTGGGAGTGGTATGAAGAAAAAAACGTTCAACTATTCTCTAAGTACCTCCATCAAAAACCAAAGAACTATTTATCCATTAACATCTGATGAAAATGGGATAATAGAAGAAGCAAAAATAGTTCACCATACACATGCTATGAACTGTTCTTATACTTTATCAAAAGGTTGGGCAATAGGAAGTACGTTCTCTTATCTATTCTTTAAAGCTACTCTCGAAGGAAACAACCAATCGGAACTGGCTAGAGGCTTACATTTGACAAAAGTAGATGCTTATGTGCAAAAGTCATTGATAAGTAATAAAGCGTATATGCGCTTTTATGTAGATGATATTTTAAACCAAAACAGGGGGGTAAATGCCCGTACAAAAGGAACTTTTATCGAAAGGGAAGAGATAGCCACTCTCAAGAGGTATTATATGTTAAGCTTCTTGTATTACTTTTCGGGTAAAAAGAAAGAGGGGTAATTTAATAGAAGGCTTTGCAAAAGATGATCTTGTAAAGCCTTCTACTATAACAGTTTAAGTAAAAGCTATCTTCTTCTACCGCCACCTCTGCGATCTCCTCCGCCTCTACGGTCGCGACCGCCGCCACCGTTTCTTCTACGACCACCGCCGCCACCGCTTCTCTTTTCTTTAGATACCTCTAGTCCTATTCTTTTACCTTCAAAATATTCACCATCCATTTGGTCAATAAGTTGTTTGTCAAAGTTTTTGTCTATTTCAAAGAACGAAAAACTCTTCATAATGTCTATGCGACCAATCTCTACACTCTTGCCATGTAAGTTTTCGTTGACCAATCCCATCAGGCGTTGAGCATTTAGCCCTTGCTCTTTACCAAGGTTTATAAACAGCCTAGAGAAATTTTCATTGGTACTTCTTCCGTTTCTACGTTCGCCTCTACCTCCTCTATCATTAGCCGACACATTGATATCTTTGCTTCCTTTGTAGTAGTCCAATATATTGGCTAATTCCAAGGACACTATTTTTTCTACCAGTTCTTCTTTGCTAAACTGCTCTAACTTTTCCGATACGGAAGGTAAATACTCGGCTAAACTTTTTTCATCTACCGTAGCATTACATACTTTATCTATAAAGTATTCTAGTTTTTTATGCCCTATCATTTTGGCATCAGGCACTTCTTTCAAGATCATTGGCTTGCCTATGATCTTTTCTATCTCTTTTATTCTTCTTACTTCTCTGTCCGTGATGATAGCGATAGAGATACCAAATTTATTTGCCCTCCCTGTTCTACCACTTCGATGGATGTATGTTTCTGTCTGGTCTGGTAGGTTAAAGTTGATAACATGTGTAAGGCTATCAATATCCAAGCCTCTCGCTGCTACATCGGTAGCGACCAAAAACTGTATGGCTTTATTTCTAAAACGTTTGAGTACTTGCTCTCTCTGTGCTTGAGACAAATCACCATGGATGGCATCTGCCATATATCCATCTTGGATCAGTAAGTCTGCTACGTCCTTGGTTTCGTACCTTGTTCTACAAAAGACGATGGCATAAGCATCTTCAGACACATCCAATACACGCTTCAACGCATTGTATCGATCTTTATTTCTTACACAGTAATAGTGGTGCTCTACATTCTCAGAGCTTTTGTTTTTTGTACCTAAGTTGATCTCATACGGATTGTGCATATAGGTATTGGCAATGCGTACAAGCTCTTTGGGCATGGTAGCAGAAAAGAGAAGCGATCTTTTTTCTTGTGGTGTACCGCTCAATATCATGTCTAGGTCTTCTTTGAAGCCCATGCTAAGCATTTCATCTGCTTCGTCAAGCACTAGCCATTCTATTTCGTCTATGTGCATTACCCCTCTATTGATGAGGTCTTTTACTCTACCTGGAGTACCTACTACTACATGCGCTCCCTTGCGTAGCGCTTTTATTTGTCTTTCTATGTTTTCCCCTCCGTAAACAGAAGCGATCTTGAGTCCCTTTCTATTTTTAGCAAAAGATTCAAAATCCTTAGAGATTTGAAGACAAAGCTCCCTTGTAGGACACAAGACAAAGGCTTGTGTTACATTAAAAGCGGTATCTACTTCGTTGAGGATAGGCAAGCCAAAGGCTGCGGTCTTTCCTGTACCTGTTTGAGCAAAAGCGATTAAATCTTGATCAGAATTGAGCAAAAAAGGAATAGATTTTTCTTGTACAGGAGTAGGATTTTCAAAACCTAAATCGGTTACTGCTGATACTATTTCAGGGCGTAAGCCTGTTTCTTCAAATGTCATACGTAATATAAAAAAGAGACATATGACCATCAAATAAGTCAAATGTCATGAATTAATAAAATCAATAAAAATTTACCATCTATGCGAGGAAGTATGAGGAGAACTGACATTTATCAGAATAACGGGAAGCCCAGAGTATCACAATCTTTACTACTTTTTGATTGCTATACTTTTGTTTACTACGACGACTCAACTTAATCACATCACTAGCTGAGAACATATTTGACGAAGGCTTTGCAAAACCATCTTTTGCACTTATTCTGCGTTATACAAAATTTTAAAATCCTCATTTACAATCAGTAAACTGCGGTTTTAAAATTTTGAAAGCCTTGACTAAACACAAAATCTTAGTTATGCAAAGCCTTCTTAACCTTTATTCCTTAACCTAAAAAAATATATCCTTTTAAGAAGAAATTAAGAATCAAAATGTTCTGAGCGGCAAATGTACAACTAATTATCCCTAGCAAAAAATTTATAGCACGAAACATTCTAGTAGTAGGTAAAATGTATGATGAATAGGGGTAGTCTATGGTGCATTTAGTAACAAGGCAAGTTTTTTTATTTGCTCGTCTGTATTGAAGGTATGCAAGCAAATACGGATTCTCTCTCCTCCTTTTTTGACTGTTGGGCTTAGTATCGGTCTTACATCAAAACCTTGCTGCCTTATACTAGCGGCTACCTTTCTAGCGTTTTCATTCCCTGCAAATAAAATCGCTTGTATAGGACTATGGCTTTCTATGGTATTGGCTTTTATCTCTTGCTTGAAAAGCTTAATTTTTTCCTTTAGCTTTTCCCAAAGTACCCCATGCCTAGCAATATATGTATAAGCTTGCTTGATAGTGATGAGATTATGGTCGGGCAAAGAGGTGGTAAAGATAAAAGGACGAGCAAAGTTGATAAGGTAATTTTTGACAACTTCATTACACGCGATGCAAGCGCCATGTGCGCCAATGCCCTTTCCAAAAGTATGTATTCGTGCAAAGATATGGTCTTGTATTCCTAGCTCCACGCATAAACCTGCGCCCTTTTCTCCCCACAGTCCTGTGCTATGTGCTTCATCTACGATGATGTTGGCTTGATATTCTTGCGCTAAAGCTACAAGATCTTGCAAAGGCGCTTGGTCTCCATCCATCGAATACACCGATTCTACAGCAATAAATACCGTTCCCGTTGCCGTTGCTTTCTGTAGTTTCTTTTTTAAGTCGTCTAAGTCGTTGTGCTTGAAAGACAACCGATTGGCAAAACTTAGGCGCGCCCCATCTTTGATACATGCATGACTCAGCTCATCATAAATGATAGTATCCCCCTTTTGAGGGATGGAAGAAAACAAAGACAGGTTAGCGGCATAGCCACTATTGCAAAGTAATGCCGCCTCTGATTGATGCGTTTCGGCAAGGAATAATTCAAGTTCTTCTGCCAGTGTAGAGTTTCCTGCCAGCAGACGCGAACCGCCAGAACCTAGCTTCATACCTTGATGTGCTACTGCATGTTGTTGTACGTCAGCAATAAGGTTTTCATTGATGCTCAATCCCAAATAATCATTAGAACAAAAATCTATTAAGTCTGTGCTAGTACTTAGTTTGCGTAGTAACGCATTATCTTCTCGGGACTTAAGCTTCTGAGATAGGATGCTATATAGTTTTTCTGACATGGGTATTTATTGGTGAGTGCACATACGAAGGCTTTGCAAAACCATATTTTGCACTTATTCAGCGTTATACAATAGTTTAAAATCCTCATTTACAATCAGTA
>WTJX01000416.1 GCA_011524675.1 Cytophagales bacterium | reverse complement strand
ACATAGAAAGTATTTATTGTAGCAAAGAGCTTAGTTATGACGAACAACTACAAGAACATAAGATTCAAACCTATACAAAATTGGTTACCATAGATGATAATTCTCTTTTCCCAGCAGACAGTCTTCCTTTTAGTATAGACAAACTTCCTATGGTCTTTACTTCTTATCGAAAAAAAGTAGAAAAGTATGCTAAAGTACGTTCCGTACAAGAAAAAATAACTAACTTATCTGCTCTACTGGTTAAGGCAGAAGGAGTTACTCCTTTGGAACTGACCATAAAAAAAGTCATAAAACATGAGCATACGGCTTTTGATTATGTTGGCGGAGAAAAAAGTGCATGGCAACGAATAGAGGATTATTTTTGGCGTTCAGAAAACCTTGCTCAATACAAAAATACACGTAATGGTTTGATAGGTGAGGCTTACTCTAGCAAATTATCACCTTTTCTATCTATAGGCAACATCTCTCCTATCGCGATCTACCATGAAGTAAAGCGTTTTGAAGAAGAGCGGTGCAGCAATCAATCTACGTATTGGCTGATATTTGAATTGTTGTGGCGCGATTTTTTTAGGATGACTAGTCTAAAATACGGCGCGAATATATTCCACGAAAGTGGTATAAATAATAGTACACCTCCACCATCCTATCAAAACAAAAAAGCATTTGAGCAGTGGAGCAATGGAGAAACGAAAGACGCTTTTGTAAATGCCAATATGATAGAGTTGAGGGAAACGGGCTTTATGAGCAATAGAGGAAGACAAAACGTTGCTAGCTTTTTTGTGCATGACCTACGCCTAGCATGGCAATGGGGCGCAGCCTATTTTGAGTCCCTATTGGTTGACTATGACTGTGCCTCTAATTGGTGCAACTGGATGTATGTAGCTGGGGTAGGCAATGACCCTAGACACAGAAAATTTAATACACAGCTACAAGCAGAACGCTATGATCCTAAAGAAGAGTATCAAAAGCTATGGTTAGAGAATTGATTATGCAAGGTCTTTTATAGTAGATAAGAAGCTAGTTTACATTAAAATTCGGTTATTCGGGTTTTTACAAAAGCCTGCATTAAGTACAAGGTACAAAGTACCAAGTACAAAGAATGTTTTCTTTTAAGTTATTTGAGTACCAAAAAGTTAGTACACCATCTTTTTTTATACTTTCCTTATCGTGGTACTTGGTACTTTATACTTCGTACTATTAGCAGTAATTTAGTTTTTGCTTTACTATATTAGGGGTTAACTGTTAGCTTTTTCAACTTGTACACTTGAATACACGAACACTTGAACACAGACTTATAGTCCCATGAAAACACAGCCTATCAAACTTTACAAAGCTGATACAAGCACAGATACAACGCTACCCATAGCAGATGCTGGTATCAAAGCGGGCTTTCCCTCTCCTGCACAAGACTTTATGGAGGCAAGCATTGACCTCAATCGCGAACTCATCCGTAACCCGTCGGCTACGTTCTTTGGCAGAGTAAGCGGTGATTCGATGCAAGATATGGGCATCAATGATGGAGACTTACTGGTCATAGACAAAAGTAGAGAAGTACACTCGGGCAAGGTAGCTGTTTGTTTTATAGACGGTGAGTTTACACTAAAAAAAATCAAAATAGAAAAGGATTGTTGTTGGCTCATTCCTGCCAATGATAAGTATGCCCCCATCAGAGTAACAGCAGATAACCAATTTTTGGTATGGGGTATCTTGATTCATGTCATCAAATCATTTTAAGCTAATTCATTTGTTTGCCTTAGTCGATTGTAACAATTTTTATGCTTCTTGTGAGCGTGTTTTTCGTCCAGCACTAAACGGAAAGCCTATTGTAGTTTTGTCTAATAATGACGGCTGTGTCATTGCTAGAAGCAACGAAGCTAAAGCCTTGAACATACCTATGGGAGCACCTGCTTTCAAGTATGCTAAAGAATTTAAACAAAAAAATATACATGTCTTTTCTTCTAACTATGCTTTGTATGGAGACATGAGCAATAGAATCATGCATACTTTGGGCTCATTTACTCCTGATGTGGAAGTATATAGCATAGACGAGGCTTTCTTGCGCTTATACCTTGGGCAGTATGCCGACTTTGACACTTTAGGCAAAGAAATGAGACGCTATACTACCAAATGCACAGGTATTCCCATCAGCATAGGCATTGCTCCTACCAAAGCCTTATCAAAAATTGCTAACAAGATAGCCAAAAAATTTCCAGAAAGGACACAGCATGTATATGTATTGGATAGTGATGAAAAAAGAGAAAAAGCACTAAAATGGACTGCGATTGCAGATGTTTGGGGCATAGGCAAAGGTAATGCTGCACGCTTGGCAAAAAGAGGGGTTGTCACGGCATGGGACTTTGTACAACTAAGTGATGACTGGACATTAAAAGAGTTGTCTGTCATAGGCTTGCGTCTCAAACATGAACTAGAAGGAAAAGTAAGGCTGGGATTAGAAAGCAATACTGGTGTCAAAAAAAATATTATGACTACTCGCTCTTTTGAAACAGATTATACCTCATATGAGGATGTAAAAGAAAGAGTAGTCACCTTTGCGGTAAGCTGTGCCGAAAAGCTACGTGCACAGCAGTCGTGCTGTCATGCTCTTATTCTGATGCTTAGGTCTAATAAATTTAAAAAAGGAGAGTATCACAGAGAAAATAAAATCATTCCCCTGCCTTACCCTAGCAACTCTAGTATTGAACTAGCTCAATTTGCCGAAAAGGGACTACAGAGCTTATTTAAAAAAGGGCGTAGTTACAAAAAAGCAGGAGTAATAGCTATAGAGCTGATGCCCGAAGATTGTTTACCTATCAAGCTATTTGAAAATTCCAACCCAAAGCATAAACCACTTATGGAAGCCGTAGATAATCTTAACAAACAGCTAGGTAGTCAAAAGGTGAAGTTGGCAACACAAGACTTGGACAGAACATGGAAGATGAAACAAGAACATCTTTCGCCTAGATATACCACACAACTTAGTGATATTATTGAGGTGAAAGTATGATTTATGTTTTAGCCTTTAGCGGTCAGGGATTCCGCTTTTAACTAGGGAAGTCTTCCTTTTTTATCACTTAAACTCCTTTCTTTCCTAAAACTTATACTTTTTAGGAAAAATGAAGGAAGACTTCCCTCAAAACTTATTGTTTTTTGACTTTTTATTTTTAAACCCAGAATCCCTGAGAGAATTAAGACCTTACATTCGCTTTGAAAAATTAAAATAGGTCTTATGTTTTTTTAATTTAACAAACAATAGTTGCGTATAACAAAAAAAGATTAAATTTGTTCATATAAATAAAATAAATAATCATTATAACATAAAAATATGCCTAAAACAGACGTCATTACAAAATTTATCAATGGGTTGAAAGCTGTGAACGGAGTTCATGCAGTATCTGTTGTAGAAATATCTTCGGGTATGACACTAGGGGCTTTTTCTGATGGTAATTTAGATCCAGAAGTGGCAAGTGCTTACAATGTAGAGGTAGTAAAAGCAAAAATGCAAGCGATTGAGGCTTTAGGTTTAGATGAGAACATAGATGATATTCTTATTACGCTTAGTAGTCAATACCACTTGATTAACTGTACAGAGAATGGTCAACATATGGTATATTTGGCTGCAAATAAGGAGAAATCAAACTTGGCTTTATTGAGAAATGCTATTCGTAAAGGAATAGATTCTTTGCAAAATGAGCTGAAGTAATAGCTTGCTATGGACAACGGAAACAATAAATTAGTAGAAGAAGTAAAAAAGTTAAAAATAAATATGAATGTTGTAAACGATGTGACAGTTTACAACATTCAAACGGCCGCTTTTCTTTTGCAAGAGGAGCCGCTTTCTTTTCTTGATGCCTTTTTGAAGGTAGGCTGTTTAGAACACACTAGCTTTGTGTTCTATGATACAGCTACTGCTAGGTATTTTATCAAGAAACACAATGACCTTATTGTTATAGTTAGTCTCAAAACTGACGTGAACTATAATAAAGTGCTCTTGGATATGTCATGTAAGAAAGTACTTACTTCTATTTAGTTTATACTTTGTATGATTGATGGAATTATTCGCTATTATTCAGATATCATTCAAAGATATATTGATCGAAAGAACTATTTCTCATCACTTGTTACATGCCCTTCTGTAAGTAAACCACCTTTTGCAAATCTTCTGTATAGTAAGAGCTAGCAAATTTTTGCAAAGTCTGAATAATAAATTGACCAGTATAATGATGGATATACGTGATTTAACGATTCGTGATTTTCCTAATCTTTTACTTTGTGAGATCATTGATAGGACAGTAGATGCTTCTGCCAATGCAACACTCCATGAAAATATTCCTTCACAGTTAAAACCGTGGTTTGATTGGTTTTATGAATCAGATGACTCTTTACATTTTATAAGAATAAAATTACAAAGTGGTCAAGAAGCTTACATTAAGTTTTTATCAGCATCCTACTATCTCTTTGTTCTCAATTCAGAGGAGAATATTCCTTTATTAATTCATTTTTTAGAAAATATACCTTCAAAGTTTACTGAAAACATTGCAGATATTGTAAACAGTTCTACTAGTGATACAGCTGTAGTGGATACGGATAGTGCCTTGTTAGAAGAGATAGCCCATTCAGAAAAAGGGAGAATGGAGGATGCTATAAGGGTGCAAAAAATGATTATGCCTAATATCAACTATGTCAAAGATCACTTTAAAGATTTTTTTGTTGTACAACAGCAACAAGACGTAGTAGGAGGGGATTTTTATTGGTTTAATAAAAAAGACGACTTACTCATATTGGCATTGATAGACTGTTCTGGTCATAGTCTAGAAGGTGCTATGACCTCTATGGCATGTCATTCCTTACTCAATCAGTCTTTTGCATCTATCTCTCCAACAAACCTAGCTTCATGCGTAGAGGAGTTCTTCCAATTAATATCTTATTATGGTCAATCGTCCGAAGAAGTACTGAATTATGAGTTAAGTGCTGAGATAGCGGTCTTTTGTTTTGATAGGAAAGATAGAAAAGCAACTTTTGTCTCTAGTGGTGTAGCTAGCTATGTTATGAAAGCTGACGGTCAGTTAGAATTACTAAAACCTAAAAAAATAATCAACTTTGATGCTAGTAAGCAGACGCTTACTCAAAAAACACTCGAACTAGATGAGATAGATGCAGTATATCTATTTTCTGATGGTCTCACTGACCAATTTGATGAAACGGATCAGAGAAAACTTGGCTACAAAGGGCTTAAAAAAATTATTGAGGAAGAAGAAGAGTTTACTACTAGTTATTATGCTAATAAAATTACTAACTGGATAGGTGGTAATATGCAGTATGATGACATAACGATGCTAGGGGCAATCATATAGAGCGTTTTTCTTCAAACACCGAAAAATGAAATTCTTAATCGTTTAATTTCACGATATTTATATAATTTGTAATGTACAAGACATTTTGATAAGTTTTTAGAGATTCCAATCTTTTTACTTACAGCTTAGTTTTAACCATTTTTGATTGGAATTTGATATTGGCTTGTTATGATTAATGTAGTGTTCGGTATAAATTATTTTTTAGTTAACCAAAACTTTCATGATGAATACTCAGCAGATTTCCCAAATTAACACTAAAGCAAGTGCTACTTCACCACTTATTAAGCTTGATCCACTCGTAGGTTTATTGACAATAAAAGGAAGGTCTTTATTGAATAATGCTATTGAATTTTATCAGCCTTTGATAAAAGCGTTAGTTCATGGGGATTTACCCAACAAGCTTACCGTTGATTTTATGATGGATTATTATAATACTAGTTCTGTCAAATGTTTGCTTATACTTTTCAAGAAGTTAAAAGATTTAAAAGAAAAAGGTCATGATATCTTGATAAATTGGTATTCTGATGAGGAGGACTTTGACCACATAGAAGTAGGGCAAGATTTTGAAGATTTAGTAGGCTTGAAATTTAACTTTGTGTATGGCGTGTAGCTTTCTCAAAGTTATTCTTTATTGGTATTCATGTTGAGACTTAGTTTGATTTGAGATTTTTTTACTTCATAACTTATTTCAGCTAATTTTTTTTGTTTTTCTAAAAGTTCATAGACCAGTTCTTCCGGCACTATTTCGTTAAATGTAAGCTCTAAGCTATCACAGCTTAAATCATAAACACCATGATAAATAACTTTTTCTAAATATAGTCCTGTGGTATATTCAAAGG
>WTJX01000341.1 GCA_011524675.1 Cytophagales bacterium | reverse complement strand
CTATATACCTATCTTAGAACTAATTTCATGATAAACAACAAACTTTTTATAAATAACATTAATAAAGCTCTTAGACTACACAAAAACCACAAAACAAGAACTATCATTTTAATACAAAAGTTTTCCACATAGTTTTAAGTCATAAAACACTGATAATCAAAAATTTAAACTCAAAAAAAAAGTTGACTTTTGAAATTATTACGAAATAAAAACATTGAAAATATCATAATTTATATAAAAATAATTATATTTGTGAGGATTTGAGCTAGAATACGGTGTACAATGTCTCTCTTACAAAAAATGAATTTCACTAAAACCTTACCCTTTATTCTCTTGTGTTGTTACACTTATAGTAGTGTTTTTTCTAAAGAACCTATTGAAAATAGTAACCCAAGCTCAAACCTCGGCTCTGGCAGTAATGACGAGAACTTACTTGGTAAAGATCCTTTCGAAGAAGCAGAATTCATCAAAAGTGTACAAGCAAGAGGTTCTACAAGGCTTACCTCTACATACAATACAATAGAAAACATTAACGGTGAAACTAGCGGTTTTAACATGACTCAGTTTTCAAACCTTAGATTGTCTGGAAGAATATCAAGGACGTTAAATTTCAACTTCAACATGCGTTTTAGCTCAAACTTTTTAGGTTTCTCAGAAAACTATAGCCATGCAGAAGATCAAGAAATTAATGGTAGAGTTACTACAGGTGCAGGAGGTGGTAGTGTTGCACTACAAGAAAGAACAGCTATAGGCTCTTTCACTTTTGGATTAAGCGCTGGGATAAATTACTATGGTGGAACATTGACTTATGGTGGTATTGGTGAAAATTTAGCTAATTCAAATTTTCGTAACCCTCCCAACCTTATCAGAACATCACAAGGTTTTTCTACTTATGAAAGGTTATTTAACCAAAGTGCGCTCTCTTCACAGCCAGAAGTAGTAGTTAATGGTATCATCTCCCCCAATAGAGCCAAGGGTATTACACTAAATTATATTAGCAATGGAGGATCTGGTATTAATGCCATAAGTTTCGTTGGAATCACAAACAGTAATCGTATTTATTCTAGAGTAAGAAGAGGTCTAGCTCTTCAAGTATATTCTACTACTTTTTTTAACAAAATATATAAATTATTTAACGTTAATATTTTCAAACAGCGAGCAAAATATGAAATTGGTATAACAAACCAGTTGATAACAGGCACGAATGACCTAGTAAATGGTGCTCCAGTAAATTTTTATGTCCACACTTTTACTTTAGGTAGAAGAACAAGTACCAATGGCAGGCCGCTCTCATCTGAGCAGTTTCAACCTGATTACGAAATTGCTTTTATGAGACATGTAACACCTAGACCTATCAACAATTTAGATGGACCTAGTAACGAAAAAATCACAAGCGTAGCAAAAGGAATAGTGTTACGTCATGCTATCAATGGTAGCTTGATAGGTATAGACCCACTTTTTCTAAGACTCAATATGTTTCATGTTGATTCTGGCTTTGTAAACCCCAATGGTGGTTTTGTAAACACATCTTCTGTCGTTACTAGAAGTTCAAGAGGCCGTATATGGCTCGTACCTGCTCCAGACAGAATCCTTCCAATCGACGGAATTGCTAATAACAGGCAAGGAATAAATTTCCAGTATGGCTATCAATTTAATAATGTCCTTGCTAAGAATGATGGACTAAGAATAACTGGTGGCAATGAGGTTTCAAGACAACTCACAAAATCCCCCCAACTTATATTACTGAACCCTTTTGGCTTCGCTGGTCATAATTCTAGAATGCTTAGAACAGATATTGATATCACTGGAAGACCTTCCAGCATACTTCATTTTAGCTCTTTTGAGATTGACGCAAAATATTTAGGTGAGGTATTCAATAAAGATATTTATATACAAACTTATTACTTAGGCTATACTACTAAATCAAGGTTTCACCTGTTACCAGATATGAGTAATAGATCACTAGGAAGAAGCTCTAGTACTAATATTGGTGTATTTTATCACCTAATTGAAGGTTTTGTTCCTAACGTTAGTTTTACTTATAGTCGTTGGAGAGGGAATTCAAATACAGTATTGAGTACAAGACCTTCTAGCGATGGTTCTGTCCCTACATATGCAGCAAAAGACCTTACATCTAAGACACTATCCTTTGGTTTGAATACACATCTCAACAGAGATTACCTCTTAGCCTTATCATACAGCCTCATAAAGACTGAAAACTTATCAGTTAACAACAGTAAAAGAACAATCTCTAATGTGCAAGTCATTTTGACATATAATTTTAGAGCTACCTAATACTATAAAATAGCTTATTAGTAAAAGGAATGTAGATATGTTGTACTTTACAACTCAAATAGTATCATACTCTTCAAGGATACATTTTATAAAACAGTGCTTTCTGTTGTTAGTAAGCATATAAAGAAATCACAGAAATAGTACTCAAGTGTAGTACTTTAAAAAACATTATCACAAAAACATGAATATAAGATTACCACTTTTTAGTCAATCATTATTTACTCTTTTATTTAGCCTATTTCTTATTGGTAATCTAAATGCCCAAACATTGAACAAAATGAGGTTTTCTGTAACCTCTTTTTCTTATTTGCAAGCAGCATTTTTAGGAGAGGAAGACGAAGTAAATGTAGATATAGCAGATAGAGGGATATGGGTAAGTGACGTAGGTTTCAATATAGACCCCAGCAGAAGCACCGCTCTTACGCTTATCATGAGGGGAGCTCAAAGCTTTAGATCTAATGATATATTAACAGCTATTCGCTTTAGGCAAATGTTATTTAATGGGCTTATCGGAAAAAACTTCCTGTACTCTGTAGGTGGCTTTGATTATGAGATAACTCCTTTTACGCTATACTCTACCGAAGAAGACGGTTTATTTGGCGCAAACAACTTCATGAAATATCATCAAAAAATCAGCAGGTATAATGCTCAATATTTTGGCAATCAAAGAAGGTTAAGGGGCTTCAAAATAAACTATAAAAAAGAGTTTAAGAGAATACCAGCTTTTGACCATATCAATGTAGAAGCTTTTTTTACTCGTATGCGTTCGGGAATCAATGCAAATGCCAGACTTACCAATCAACTTGCTGCTGGAGGTAGAATAAAATTACAACAAAGTAAAAAATTAAAATTAAATATAAACAACACCAACTTTTTCACAATACCTACTACTGTCAATGAACGACTTATCAATAATAACCTTTATGGCGCAGACTTTGATGTAAACTTAAGTGCTGGTATTTGGAATTATGGTTTCAATGGAGAGTTGTCTTTATCTCAGCTGTCATATAAAAATGATGTTTCTGCACCAGGACTAAGAAGAGACTACGCTATAAACCTTGGATTTAGGATAGGTACTAGTAAAGAGACCTTCAAAGCCAGTGCTACATACTTGAATGTCGGACCTCAATTTTACAGTATCATGGCTCAATCTAGAACTGTAAACTTAGATAATCAATTATACTTTTTTAGAACCATAAATAATGCCCGTGTTGCAAGAAGAGTTTCTATTTTAGATTTAGGCATTGATGCAAATATTTACTTCCCTACCATGAGTGAGAGCTTGATGAGATATGACCCGAGGTATGCCAACACCTTACCTTATGGTTTAGCTACCCCTAATAGAAACAGCATACTATTTAATGTAGAGGCAAAAGACTATTTAGAAAAAATAAAAATAAAAAGTAAAACTACCAGTTCAAAAGAAATTTCTAGCCTTACATTCTCCAATAAAAAAAGTTTTTTATTGAGTCAGTTAGACCTTGATGTCAACATTCACAATATTCTGCAATGGTCAAAAGTCATTCAATTTTCACTAGGAGGACAATATGAAAAGACGAAAAGAACTGATGGTGAAAATGGTGGTGAAGCAGTAGAGCTTAAGACTGTAATCAGTAGTGTAGGCTTAGACGTAGAGTTTATCAAAAGACTACATTTGGTCATGGGGTCAGTTTTTCTCACTTCAGAGGGTAATGAACGTCTTTATGAATATGACAATTTCAACAATGTTGTTGAACTAAACCCAACAAATGAGCTAATAAACGAATCACAATCAGTATTTACTACAGGTATAGAATATAGAGTAAATGAAAACACTTACCTCATGGTAAATTACTTACAATTTAGATATGCGGATAACACCTTCACTGACAATAACACACATAAGGTAAATATGCTATCAGTACTATTCAACGTGAACTTATAGTCGTAAAAAAATGTATATAGTTATATGAAAAGATTAACACTTTTAACCAGCTTACTACTGATATTATGCATAAGTGCCTGTAGAGATGAGATCGAACAAGCATCTTCAAGCTGTAATATCAGTAGTTTTCAAACAAATGTAGATATAGACCTAAGTGTAACAACAATAATTCTTGATCCTTTTGGTCAAGCAAAAACATCTCTAGATGTAGAAAATGGTGATATTGCCCGCATTACAGCTATATGGAATAAGGAAGCACTTTGGAACTTAAAAATAATAGGGATCACATCTAGATCAAGTGAGACATTCTCTGGCTGTGGTCATATGCTTAATATGGATTGGGATGGTATCAATAATGAACATGCTCCCTATTATAATGAAGACTGCGTCATAGAGCTTACATTCCCTGAAAATTCAGAAGCAGATGTTTATAGAGACACTATAACTATTTCTAACACTCTAGACTTCAATAAACAAGGTGTTGTAGTACATACATTAGATAACCCTACACCTAATGATTTTATATATGTCGGTACACAAGCAGGTACTTTTATTACCTTAGACAGTGCATTAGGAGGCAAATACGCCATGATGAATATAATAGCAGAAAGAAACATTGTCAACAACCCTTGGCTTGGAGTACTTCGATTGAGGAGTAACCTAAGCCCCCCAAATTTTAACCTTTACTATCCTATTACAGAATTTGACCCTTATAAAGTTTACATCAACTTTTACGTTTACACTAGTGGAGTTCCTTCAAGGATATATGTATCTGTCAATGAAGAATTAAACGAAGGTTATACCGCAAATTCAGATATTCTTTCTGGAGCAGGTTGGCATTTAGTTTCTTTTAAATTATCAGAAATGAATTTTAGAAGCTGGTGGTTTACTAACGCAGTTCCAAACTTAGATCAAGTACGGAGTATAACCTTAGCATGGGTAAAAGCAGGAGGACATATCCTTACTGGCGAACACGCTTTTGTAGCCATAGATCATATCGTATTCACTTACGATAATCCTTTAGTTACAGAGCCGTAAGTTTCTCAACACAAAATAAGAGTGTCGAATGTCAAAGGTCTAAAGTCAAATGTGCCGTTAATATCGACAGACTAGCGCATGATTAAAGCATATATAATGTACTGAATAACAATATGCTGGCACTCCTATCTAGCGACTAGATACTAACTACTAGATACTTTCAAACACATGAAACAAGTATATTAAAAGAAGTCTATAATATAGTACTAACCACTTAAAACGTATTCTTATGAATAATATCTTAAAAAACATTTCATTTATACTTTTTAGCCTTACTTTCATGCTTACTGCATGTGAAAGAGATGAAAACTTTCTTCAGAAGAAAGTCGCTTTTTCTAGCCAATTAAAGCTTTCCGACGGAAGGAAAAACGCAGAAATTTCTTACAGAAGAAATGAAATTACTCTTGTAGCAGATTTAAAGGCTAGTGCTCCCTGGGTACTCACTCTTAAGGGAAATACTAGTAGGCATATACAAGAAATTGAAGGGCATAGCGATCGTATAGAATATACCTGGGATGGAATGGTAGATAATGTATTACAGTTAGAAGAGGATACTTTTAAAGTGTATCTTTCTTTCCCCGATGCTGAAGAAGCAGAAGCAAGCGATACAGTGAAAGTATATGTTTCGGGTACTCCTACAATCGAAAACTTAGGAAATGAGATACTCACATTTGATAACCAACAAGTAAATACTACTCCTAACGGCGTTACAAGGCTAAATGGTATAGACTTTCAAAACTATACCATAGAAGCTTCAAATGATCAATTCATGGCTACTACAAGTTTGACGCATAACGAACATGGCGGTAATTATACTGTTTGGCATAATTTAAAAGCTGAAGTTACAGAAGAATATGGTGGTAAAGCATTTGCTTTTACATGTAACAAAAGTGTAGCCCATTCGAACATACCTGCAAACTTTGCCAATCGTCAGAAGGTAAGGAGTT